>DASUVS010000351.1:0-12447 GCA_036378835.1 Binatia bacterium
GGCAGAGGATGTCGATCTCTATTGCCGAATCCGATTCAAAACGATTTGACCTACTTGAACGGATTGAACTCTGCGGGGGCGGCGCTTCTACGGATTATTGCACGCCGAGACGCTCGCGGATTTTTCTCACATAACCGATGAACTTGTGATCGTCGCGCAAAGCGGTGGTGCGCGGGCGCGGCAAGTCGATGGTCATAATCTCAGCGACTCTGCCCGGACGGGGCGTCATCACCACTACGCGGTCCCCGAGAAACACGGCTTCGGGAATACTGTGCGTGATAAAAAGCACGGTCTTCTTGGACTCGCTCCAGATTCTCAGTAGCTCCAAATTCATCTCGTCACGAGTGATGGCGTCGAGCGCGCCAAACGGTTCATCCATCAAAAGCAACGGCGGATCGTGGATGAGCGCGCGGCTAATGGAGACCCGTTGCTGCATGCCGCCTGACAGCTCGTTGGGATATTTGTTCTCGAAACCACGCAAGCCGGTAAGATCTAGAAGCTCAAGCGCTCTTTTTCTGTATTCATCGACGTTCAAGCCCCGCGCTTCGATTTGCAGCAGCACGTTGTCGAGCGCCTTGCGCCACGCCAGTAGAACAGGCGCTTGGAAGACGACGCCGATGTTGGTTAGCGGACCTTGGACGGTGGTCCCGGAGATTCGAACAAATCCTCCGGTGGCGGTTAAAAGCCCTGCGGTGATCTTGAGCAGCGTGCTTTTACCACAACCGCTGCGCCCAACTACCGTAACGAATTCCTCCGGCTCCACGCCAAAGGATACTTCTTCAAGCGCGATCACCTCATCGTTGCCTGAATTGTAGATCTTACGGACCCGGTTGTATTCGATGAGGCTGGTCAATCCGGTTTCCTACATGCCCGGGTTTTTTCCGATGAACTGATTGGTGTAGGTGATTTTATAGTCAACCGCTGGTGACAACTCAAAGTACTTGTTTGCGATATCGACTGATTTTTTCATCATCGCTTCTTTCATAAAACCAAGCCCGCGGTCTTTGGTTTCCGGGTCGACGATGTCATCGAGTCCGGCTTCCATTTGGGCCAAACTGATATCCCGCTCGTTTTGCGGGTTGGCTTTCATGAAAATTTCGAAGGCTTCCTTGGGGTTCTTAAGCGACCATGCCCATGCGTCAAAAACCGCGGAGACGAATCGTTTGACCTGATCCGGATTGTTTTTAATGCGATCCTCACGTGCCTGCAGCACATGGCCGTAGGTCTCTAATCCCAAGTCCTTAAAAAAGAGGTACTTGATTTGTTTTCCCTGCTTTTTTCCCAGAATCGCCATTCTTTGGATGCTCGAACCGTTGGTCCCCGACATGAAGTCTATTTTGCCTTCGAACAACGCGGGCGTTCGCACAGCCGGTTCCATTGTCTTGATGACGACTTTGCTATGATCGAATTTGGCGGCGGCGCCTGCGGCGGGCAGCAGGATATAAGCAAAATCGCCCGGGTTAGTACCGAAACTTTTGCCTTCGAGATCTTTGGCGGTCTTGATTCCCGAGCTTTCCAAGAAGATCAGCCCGCCACCATTGAACGCCATACCGGTGCCGATGGCGCGATTCTTCGCGCCCTTGGACATGACTTGGATCGCTGTGAGGAGATCGCCGTAACTGTAGTCGGCCTGGCCGGCATCGACAAAGGTCGCCGAATTGGCAGAGCCTTTGCCCTCGAGCAGGGCTACTTCAAGATTGTTCTTTTTAAAAAAGCCTCGGTCCCGCGCCACAAAAAAAGGCACGTGCTTTCCTTCGAGGATCCAATCCAACTGAACCTTTATTTTGTCCGCCGCGATCGCCGTCGAATTGCCGGCGAAAAAAATGCTCCCGCTGAGCCAAAGCACCGCTGCGAGGGTTATCATTTTTGTTTTCATGATTGTCCTCCCTGTTCAGATTTTGATCGAGAGCGCGCAGCTCAAAGTTCCGTCGGGTATATGCCGCGACGCCATGGCATGAGCACTTTTTCCAAACCGACGATGATTCCGAATAGTCCCAGCGACATAATCGAAAGGAGCGTGATGGCGGCGAAGATGAGCGCGGCATTGAGGTTGTTGTTGCCGATGATGATCACATAGCCCAGACCTTGTTGGCCGGAGACGAACTCGGCGACGACGGCACCGATGACGGCGAGAGCAATCGAGGCTTTGAAGCCGGCAAATAGATACGGAATCGAGTTGGGCAGACGGATCTTCCTGAACTCAGTCCAAGGTTTCATTCCCATGGTTTTGGCCAGATCCAACATGTCGCCTTCGATCTGTGAAAATCCCACGACGGAATTGACCACCATGGGGAAAAAAGCCACGAGAAAAGCAATCGTAACCTTCGACCAAATGGAGTCGATGCCGAGCCAAATCAAAATAAGCGGTGCGATGGCGATTCGCGGTACCGACCCAATAACGACAAGCGATGGATAGATCGTCACCCAGAGTATCCTCGAGTATACGATTCCCAGGGCGGAAACGACTCCGATCAATGCGCCGATTAAAAATCCTAGCATCGTCTCGTAAAATGTCGGTAGGAAATGGGCGAAGATGAAACCGCCACGGGTTTGAAATTCGGCGAGCACTTCCAAGGGTGTCGGCAGTAGATACGAGGGGATCTTCAGCAGCGGAAGAAGCAACTGCCAGAGAACTAGAATGCAAACGAAAAATAGCGCCGACCATTTGATGGATGGCGTGCCGCTAGACGGAGGATTCTCCATTTTAACTGGCATGATACGGACGTTAGCTGGGGTTTTGATTATCGAAAGGGAATAATCGTGTCAAGGATAAAGAGGGATTGGCGGCAAGATCGAGCCATTCACAGCAGAGTGCCCGAGGAGCGAGCCTCTCAGGGCGCTGGCAATGGGCTGTAATGGAGTATGGTTCAATTCGTTCAAAACATCTCGAACGGCTTGAACGTTTCAACCCGCTGTGCCGGCAAGGTCACCGCTCGATCAATGCAATGCGGTAGTTTCCTGAATAGGAATATGCGACTAGCTTCAGATCCGATTGACCGTTCCAGTGCCGATTACGTTCGTGATAGTTTGCCGTTGATGCGAAATACGATTCAAGAAGGGAGGCATCCAATGGAACGATTGGACCATCTGCGACTGCTTCAGTTTCGCGCCGGCTATAACCTGCCGGTTCACGTGGCGGTAGAGCACGGCATCTTCGCCAAGCATGATCTTGAAGTTGAATTCGCCTATACTCCCGGTTCCGATTATCTCATCGAGGCGCTCCAGACCGGCAAGTGCGAAATCGCCCACCCGGCAGCCGATGATCTTGTGGCGGCGGTTGAAAGCGAACCTCATAAGCGCGATAGCGAAATCGATCTATTTCTCTTTATGGGACTCCATAGCGGTCTCCTTAGCCTGATTGCCGCGCCGGAAAATCCCGACGTCGAGTCTCTTCGGGGCAAATTACTTGGCGTGGATTCCAGACGCACGGGTTTCGTCTTCTTATTGGAAAAGTTTCTTCGCTCTAAGGGATTAGGACCGGCGGATTACAGCCTGGTTGAGATCGGTGGTTGGGAGTTTCGCTACCGCGCTCTGCTGAATAAGCAAGTCGCAGCGACTTTGCTGACCTCGCCTTTCGTGGCTGATGCTTTGTCGTCCGGTTGTCATCTCTTGGCTCACGGCGATGAGATTCTACCCGTTTACCAGGCAACGTGCGGCGCTGCGAAGAAGGCTTGGGCGAGAGATCATAGCGAGGTCTTGGTCCGATACATCAAAGCTTATATCGCAGCCACCCGCTGGTGCTTCAATCCGGTGAATCGCCGCGCCTCTTTGGACCTGCTCAAGAAGCATAGCGGCCTCGACGACAAACGCGCGGAAAACACGCTGGCCACGCTCTTAGAACCTAACCGAGGTCTCTATCCCAAGGCGAAGCTCAATATTCCCGGGCTTGCCGCGGTGCTGGCGCTGCGGGCTGAGATGGGCCATCTCAAACCGCCTCTACCGTCACCGGAGAAATACATCGATCTCTCCTATTATCGGCGCGCGGCGGAGGCTGCGGAAGCGAGGTGATCGCGATGCCGGCATGCCCGAACAGTGCTTACTTTCCGATGAACTGATTGTTGTAAACACCGGCAGCTGCGACCTTGCCGGCCACGTCAAAGAACTCGTTGCTGATCTTGACAGTCTTTTCCATCACATCGGGCTTCATGTAGCCAAATCCCGACGCTAGCGATTCCGCCGGAATGAATACTTCCTCCACGCCGTTCTTGATTTGCAGTCTTGTCAATTCCTTATCCAGCTCTGGTTTGAGCTTCAATAGAATTCGCAGCGCCTCGTCCTGGTGATCGCGAGTGTATCTTAGACCCTCCATGGTTCCCTCGACGTAGGCGCGAATCATTTCGGGTCGACGTTTGATATCCTCTTCCTTGACTACTAGAGCGCTGCCGTAGATATCGAGGCCGGCATCGCGCATGTGGATTCGTTTTAATCGAATGCCTTGTTTAGCCGCCGTCATCTCGGCCACTTCATCGTTGGAGGCGCGGAACATCGTGATGAAGTCGGCCTTCTTGGCCAGCAAAGCCGCCGGCTGGAGAGGCGGAGCGGTCTCCTCGATTTTGATCGACTTAAAGTCTAAGTTGTTGATCCTGGCAAGCGCCGGGAGCAGAAACCACTGCGCCTGTCCAGGGCTGATGGCCCAGGATTTTCTCTCGAGATCCTTGAGAGACTTGATATCGGTATCCTCGCGCCAGAGAACCGTGACGGCTATGTAGCCGAGCTGGGCGACCGAAACGACCGCGGCGCCTCGGGAACGGCCGACTATCGCAGTTGAAACGTTGGCGAAACCCACGTCAGCGCCGCCGGCAGCGATGGTGCGGATCGTATCCGCTGAACCTGTGCCGGGCTGGATTGTGACGTTCAGTCCGCGCTTGGCGTAGAAGCCTTTCTCCGAGGCAACGAACCACGGCGCATGATTTCCTCCGACAATGAAATCGAGCCGGATGGTAATCGGAATATCTTTGGCTTTCTCGGCGGCTCTCAGATAGGCGGGGGAGAAACTCAGGCTGCCCATGACACTAAGCAAAGCCAGTAAAGAGGCTGTCTTTAGCCGCGCCAGCTCAATGAGTTTCATCATTCTCTCCCAACAGTGGGTATGCGTCACTTTGCCTTTAACCAGGTTGATAGATGATCATGCCCATCGGCGTGGGATTGAAACCGTTACAGGGGTTGCGTTCCTGCGGGCAGTTAGACACCGCCACCAGCAGGTCCGTGTCCGCCCTGAGATCGTAGAAGTCACCCGCGCGGCTGGTCGGCTCTTTGATTTCCATGGAGCCGTTGGACTCAACCTCCACCCGCATGAACGGGACAAAGGCGTTGGGGATTTCTCGCCGGTTCAAGCCCTGGGCCGCCAGCGCCATGGTGAAGTTGTCACGGCAATTGCGCGTCCCGGGCACGCCGTAGCGGATGCGGTTCAGCTCCTCGCTGCACATGGGACCGTAGGCGTAGCTTTCTTCGTTGGAGTAGCCAACGATAGTCATCATCGGATTACAAATGACGGAGTAAAGCACGTCTCCCTGGCGCAGCTCGCGCCGTTTGTTCAGTAGCAGAGTGTTGCCTAGGTTCAGGTGTTCCGTCAGATCAAACTGGTTGAAGCAAACCAAATCGGGCACCTGTTTGCCTTCGATATCCACGAACCGCAGAGTCTGGCCGCGGCTCATCGTAAAAGCAGAGTACTCTTTAGCAGGGATAATCCATTCTCTAACGATCGTGCCCGGTATGGGATAGCGTCGCATCGCTGAATCGTTCGCCATTGTTCGACCTCTTGTTTTTTGTCAGGCGTAGTGAACACCGACAGCGGATCTGGAACTACCCAGTCATTACTCCAAGGCAAATTTAATGTCCAGTTTCGCTAAGTTGAAGAGTCAAGTGTTTTATAGATCTGCCCGCGGATTCCACCGACAGCGATGCAGGTGCTCGTCGATTTCGATACCGGTGGTAACAACGGTCTTCTGCGCGGGGACCGGCGATGATCGCATGCTCTGGCGATAACGCCCGGGCCATTGTCTTTGGTGAAAAATGAATGCCTTGGAAGTCATCATTCAATGAGCACCGCGAGCAAGGAGCTGCGCCGACTTATTTGTTATCTGTTGATGATCGGATCTTAAACAAGCAGTTGGTGCGGTCCGACCTACCAGGGTTTCTTCCTACCATTACAAACGCTGTGACGCCACGCGGCAACACAGTTTCTCGTGTATAGGGGCGAGTCTCCGCTGTCTCACGCCGTACCATTGCGCTTAATGCCTGGTAAATTTCGTTGACAGGTCCGTCGTGGGCTGAGTATATGAGGTTCAATTTAGCGGGGAGAACTCCAATGCGTAGACATGGCACAGCGATTGATCGACGCCAATTCTTGCGGCAGAGCGCAGCTCTAGGATTGGCAACCCTCGTCGCCCCTACGTTCGCTGCAAGGACGTGGGCGGCAACCAAAGATCGCATCATCATCTATCAAGGCGTCAGTCTGGACTCGCTCCATCCTTACGGCTACAGCGGCGGCGGCATCACGGGCATCTGGCGCCATATCATCGAGCCGTTGATTCAAATGGATTATGACCGCAATGAATTTGTCGGCGTGCTGGCTCAAACGTGGGAGTTTCAGGGGCGCAAGTGGATTTTCCATCTGCGCAAAGGCGTGCGTTTTCACAACGGCGCGCCGTTTACCTCGAAGGATGTAGCGTTCTCCATCGACAAACTGCAAAACGACAAACGCAGCCTGCAGGGCGCCTACGTGCAAGGCATCGAGGTCGACACACCCGACGATTACACGCTTGTGCTTACGACCAGGACTCCCAATGCGCTTTTGCTCACCAGGCTGGAGACGCGGTTTATTCTCTCTAAGGAATACGGCGACGATCTGGACAGCGCCACGGCCGGTACCGGACCGTACAAATACGTAAGCTGGCAGCGCGGCGGCAATTTGGTGCTGCGGCGCAACGACGAGTACTGGGGCGCCAAGCCGCCGATCCGCGAGGTGATTATCAAAGGCGTCAAAGAAGAATCCGCGCGAGTGGCGGGACTGTTGGCGGGGCAGACGGATGTGATCAGCAATGTGCCCATCGAAGACGTCGACCGCATCGCCAAGCACCCGCGCGTTCGGCTTCAGGAGGTGGTCGGCTTTCGCATGTATTTTCTCGGCATGAACGTGCAGATGAAACCTTTCGACAACAAGCTCGTGCGCCAAGCGATCAACTATGCGCTCGATCCCCACGTCATGTTGAAACACATCTACGACGGCCATGGCGCGGTGGTGAACGGGCCGCTGGGCTCGAATTGGGTCGGCTTCGATCCGAAGATCAAGCGCTATCCTTACGACCCGAAAAAAGCGCGCGAGCTGCTGGCCAAAGCCGGTTATCCGAATGGACTCGAAACCAAACTGTATTTGGCTCCGGATCGCCACCTCAAAGGCAAAGAAGTTTGCGAAGTGATCGCTGATCAGTTGGGCAAGGTCGGCATCAAAGCCGAGCTGGTGCCGCAGGAGTACGCCATCTACTGGGGCAAGGACGGCGTCAACGGCGGCAAGCTGCCGTTCTACTACGCCGGCAGCAATGGCAGCGACGCCGACGTCTATTTCGAGCAATACTTCCGCACCGGCGGTTCCAAACG
Organism: Binatia bacterium; assembly: GCA_036378835.1. GTDB lineage: Bacteria > Desulfobacterota > Binatia > UBA9968 > UBA9968 > WHTF01. The sequence goes on from DASUVS010000351.1 coordinate 7,597, forward strand.
CATCAACTACAACAATCCGGAATTCGACAAGCTCATCGACGAGGAACAACGCACCGGCGATCACCAGAAGCGCGTCGCGATTCTCCACCAGGCGGGCCGCATTCTGATGGAAGACGTGCCGTTCGCGCCGCTTTACACGCTCGCGGAACTTTACGGTGTGCAGCGAAACGTGATCTGGAAGGGCTCGCCGGACGGGAAGATTCTTGCCGGGGACATGAAAATCAGGAGCTGAACGACTACGAGGATGGATAGCAGGCCGCAGAACCTGACGACTCTAAGCGCTGCGCAAAATTCTCAAAGCCGATGTCGCCGCAACGTTGACGGCCGCAGCGCGGCGCCTTTTTGGTCAGCAGATTGGACAAGGGGAAATCGTCATGCCGTTTTACGACAATGGCCGCGTTCGCATTCGCTATGAGGAGGCCGGTTCCGGCTTTCCATTACTACTCGTCCCCGGCGGTGGATTGAACTCGACGATCGACGGCTTGAAGCGCGGCGTGCCGTTTGACGCCATCGAAGAGTTCAAGGGCGAGTATCGCTGTATTTTCTCCGACATGCGCAACGCCAATGGCGGTGATTCCACCGGCCCGCTCGAGCTCGACCGGCCATGGGATGCCTACACCGATGACCAAATCGGCGTAATGGATCGTTTAGGCATCGACAAGTTCGTGGTTATGGGCTTCTGCATCGGCGGCCCCTTGATTTGGAACCTTCTGAAGCGGGAGCCGGATCGGATCGTCGCCGCGGTACTGGCGCAGCCAAGCGGATTCCGGCCGGAGCTGCCCAACCACTCCTACGACGGCAACATGAAGGGCTGGGGCCCCGATTTGGTCAAGCGCCGGCCCGAGATCACGATGGAGATGGTCGACAAATTCCTGACTAAGATGTACCGCACCAACGCCGATTTCGTCTGGACCGTCACGCGCGACTTCGTGCGCAACTGCCGCACTCCCGTATTGATCTTACCGGACGATACGAAGCCGCACCCGTACGTGGTCGCCATGGAAAGCGCGATGCTCGCGCCGAAGGCTGAAGTGAGCATGTTCCCTTGGAAAGAGCCGAAGGAACGGATTCCGCTGGCGGTACGCCAGATCCGTTCTTTCCTCCGGTCGCATCGGCTCGCTCCTGTTTCGACGGTGTAGCCGCTCAGGAGCGATTGACAGCGTTCTCACGTGATGTTCGGAAAACACGTTGATTGAATTTACATACCAGACGAAAAACCCCATGGCTTACACGCTCGATGAGTTCGCCACACGACGGTGGTGGAGAAACGCCCCAACTTTCGCGGCTCCGCTTGAGCGTTAAAGATTGCGCGCGAATCCAATCCTTCTGTGAGGATAGATACCGGCAAATCACGACGGCGGAGCAACATCCAAGACCTGACCTAAGCTTTACGTTTGTCGCATCCCGCGTAGCGAGATCTCCTTAAATCAATCTTCACGCCCGACTCCATGAACCTGCGCAGCCGCCCTGTTCAGTCTTGATACTCGATGACATCCAAGCCGCGCTGTTTGTCGGTCACCCACAACAGCCCGCGGTCGTCCTTGGCGACATCGTTGGTTTCGGGCGCTTCGCGACCATCTCCCGGTTTCGGAATGAAATAACCGCGCTCCTTAGGATTGGGAGGGTCGTTGATGTCGATGATGCGGAGCCCACCCGCGAACCAGGTGACGTAGAGAAGATTGTCCCGGTCCACCTTCTCGCGCAGCTGATGGGTGCCGAAGCGGACCTTGCCCGCAGGGTAGGGCGACGCAGACTCGGGCAAGTAATACGAGTGAAGCAGCTTGGGCTTGGTCGGATCGGTGACGTCCCAGGTGCGCAGCGGCGCGTGCGGCTTGCCCGCGTCGGCGCCGCGATGAGCGCGTTCCTCCTCCGTCGAGACCGCGATCCGCTTGCCGCCGATCTCGTGCGGCACTTTTAAAAAGGTGTGGGTCGGCTCTGGGCAGGGCGGATCGTACTCATAGCGCGATAGCGTGCGCGGCGCAGAGATATCGTTCACATCGATGATCGATACGCCCGACATCCAGCAACCCGCGTACATCTCGTTGCCGCTGCGCAGGGCGTGATGCAGGCGGTGCTCGGCGTGTTTGGGATGCGGCACGTCTCCGCCCTCGACATGCTGGCCCTGCATCCACCAGCGCGACACTTCGACGGGTTTGGACGGATTGCGGATATCGTAAATGACCAGGAGGTTGCCGACGTAGCCCTTCATCTCGGTGGAGATATAGGCGTAATTCTCGTCGGCGTCGAAACGATGCACGCCCTTGCCGTGGGTTTTCACGAAGCTTATGAGCTTGGGCTTGGTCCTGTCCTTGACGTCGTAGATGCGAAAACCCCCGTCGGAGTATTCGTGAAAACGCGCGCCATCGCCGCGCTCGAATTCTGAATTGACGATCATCAGGTCGCCGACGATCCGCGCCTTGTGCGAGTGCGACCAGGGATGGCCGGGTGTAAGCGTGCTCAAGATCTTCGGCTTGCCCGGGTCGGAAATGTCGAGGATCGTGGTCCCGTGCGGCCGGTGTTGATGGCCGACGTAAGCAAACTTTCCGCTGATGACGATCTGTCCTCCACCCTCGATCTCCATCCGGCAGAGATGGCGAATATTCGAAGACGCGCGCGGCGCCTTGCCGGCATCGCTCTCGGCAGTCGCTAAAATTGCGCTCATCGGGCACCTCCCATCAATTGCTCTGACGTCTGCGACCGGCGACGATTCATCGTCGTAAAATAGTCGGGATTGGCGCTTATGGCAAAGGCCGTCGGCGCTACGCCGTATTGATCTTGCCGGACGAAACGAAACCGCACCCGTACGTGGTCGCCATGGAAAGCGGGATGTTCGCGCCGAAGGCTGAAGTGAGCGTGTTCCCTTGGGAAGAGCCGAAGGGGCGGATTCCGCTGGCGGTGCGCCAGATCCGTTCTTTCCTCCGGTCGCATCGGCTCGCTCCGGGCTAAGTGAAGAAGCTCGGCTACTTCTGTCAGAAGGACGGAACAATACCATTGCGAGGAAAGGCGTGGGGGATCCACGGAACTGTGCCACTGCAAGACTTGACCAATAACTGAAGACCCCTAGCTGAGTTGACCCTGATTTTCTCCAGTCCTAGAGCCGGTCCATGAACCCGGATTTCTCAATCTCTCGGAGCGGGCGGGCATCGATGAAATCTTCCGGCTTGGCCTCGCGAGCTTTCGGTTGGCTTTTTTCCAAAGTCTTAAGTAAAACGCCAACTCCTTCCACGGTGGGATGGGGCGGGATTTCAAGATGGCTCGTGACCCGTTCATAAGCATCGTCGAGCAACTCGCGGTCGCTGGTCGAGAGATATTTCGCCATCACGCGCATCGCGAACGCCTTATCCTTTTTAGCGAGTGCGGCGCCCTCGATGTATGCTCTCAAAAACCGGCGCACGGTGTCTTCGTTGGTCTTGATATACCTGCGAGTTGTGACCACCCCGTTCTGATGGATCGTCGCTTCCAAGGTCGCCATGTCGAGTAACTCGCGCATGTTTGCCTTTTTCGCGCGCATGGTTGCCGGCACGGAAAGCGCCGCCGCCTGAACCTTTCCTGTAAGCAGCGCGACGACGGTTTCGGGCTGCCCGCCGGTTTGGACCATTGTGATATCTCGTTCGGGATTGAGGCCGTATTTTTCAAGAGCAAAGCGCGACGCGAAATCGGACAGAGTGCCAAAACGAGTAGCGCCGAACAGCTTCCCTTTGAGATCGGCAATGCGAGTGATTTCGGGACGGCTGAAAATTGAGAAGAGAAATTTCTTAAGCACTGTGGCGACAATCACGGTGTCGGCGCCGGCTAAATTGGCCTGCATCGACGCTGTGCCGCCTAGTTGGATTATCGGAACTTCGCCGGAGAGCATCGCCTGAATCGCCATGGAGCTTCCGGGGATGGAGATCGCTTCGATGGCAAGTCCGTGCTTCTCGTAAAGGTTTGCTTCTTTGGCGAACCACATAGTCATTTGGGGCGCTCCCACCGAGCCGCCGCCGATTCGGATCTTTTCGAGCTTCTTATCCTGGGCAGGAGCAGCCTGGGAAAATCCGAATACAGTGAAGAACAAAGCAAGCGTAAGCATTTTCAGCGCTCTCGCCATGAACACCTCCGAATGAGTTTCGATGGGCTTTCAGTAACAAAGCAGCGGGGCGTATTTCAAGCGATCATTGAACTGGAAGTTGAAAAAGAGCTAGCGTGATACTCCCTTCTTCGACCGCCAGGTTCGAACGATTCACGGTTGCTGTAAGTGCGTCAACTAAACGCTTGTCCGTTTTGAAACTCCAATCCGTCGACCCGACCCACAGAACGCTTCGTAAAGAGCGCTCGCTTCCACCTCGGCAAGCCAACGGCTTTCTCCGATAAAGCGAGGATTATTCGAAGCGCAATTGAAAGAGAATCAGTTGGACACGTGTAAACGCGTCAAGCAAGATATCGTTCGCAATCATGAAGTGTCCTCCCTAGCCTGCGCTTACTACTGCGCTGTTCAACGGTCAACATTCAAAATCAGGTAGGGCTCTGCTGATGCAGGCGGGACAGGTGGCGCGGCTGCAGCGCTCGGATCAAGAGCGTTGCGGCCAACTCGGGATTTTCGCCCAAAATATATTACCTCGCAAAGGGCGATTGAGAACGATTGAGAACCGTAGTAAATGGCCGCGATCAATTCATTCGCGAAGCCGTGTTGTCGCAGGGTTATATCGCTTCGGAAGTTGCGAAATTTCTTTGCTGCCAGCTGTTGAATGTAAGCCGTGCGCTGCAAAAAACTTAATAGACTCGGGCGAATCTGACACGGCTCGGCTGCTGATATCCATTGCGTTATTGCAAGATCTGCCCCGGCAGGCTCTCGCTCGCAGCCACTGGTGCTTG
>DASUVS010000352.1:0-4537 GCA_036378835.1 Binatia bacterium
CGTCCACCATTCTTTTACGGTGGCCCCTGAAACTCTGGAGCAGGCGTGCAGGATATTTTCCGAAAAGAATGTTGCCATCGATCGCCTGTACTATCGTGCAAAAGGCTATTTTCCTGGAAGGGAACTCTACTTCTTCGATCCCAGCGGCAATCGTCTCGAACTGCGCGACCCGACTTGGAAGGCCGGGATGCCGGAACCTACTTTCGAGGAACTCGCGCGCTCCTGATCGCGAATTGTTTAAACGGCTGAAACAGTTCGAGTCGTTCAAAACGTCTAGCGCAGATCTCTTGAGAGTTCAGTTGGCCTGAAAACTAGGGACGCAGGCTGTTGCAACCAGCCCCCGAACTGACGGTCAGAAACAAGCTGGTAAATTCAACACTGCTCGGCAGCTAGATCGAAAGCAGCGAAAGTTCGGACAGTTGAAAGATTGCAACGGCTTGAACGATTGAGACATATGCAACGACCCGATCGCTCAAGCCGGCGACGCAGAATTGATGATTGTTATTTGGTTTCCGGCACTCCCGGCAGTTTCGTTTTGTTATCGTAGTATTCCTGGCTGAACTCAGGCTTGCGTCTCTCCGTGAAGGCGGCAGAACCCTCATCATAGTCTTTGCTCTGGCGCAGATGCGCATAATATTCTCGGTGCACTTCGAATCCTTTTTCGTAGCCCTGAATCTCATAGAGCAGTCTGTCTTCGATATATTCGGTCGTATGGGCGGCGATAAGGCGGCCGTTGCGGTTGATGGTCGTGCATAACTCGACGCAGTCATCAATGAGCTTGTCGGGATCGCAAATCTTCTGCACCAGACCTAATCGGAACGCCGTGTCCGCGTCGACCATCTGGCCGGTGAGCGCAAACCAGTAGGCCCAGCCCGTCGGCAGTTGGCACACGTAGCTCGGCCACGCGGCCATGTGGGACCAGCGCACTTCGGAGCAACCGAACTTCGCCGTGGGGACACAATAACGAATGTGACATGCCAGGGCCAGATTGAAGCCGCCGCCGACCGCGAACCCATTGATCGCGGCGATGATCGGTTTGTGCATCTGCAGCGCGCGCAAATTGCTGTACTGACGCGGGCCTGATCTTGGCCCGGTCATCTCGCCTTTGGCAAACGCGAGATTTTCCTTCAAGTCGCCGCCGACGCAAAAGGCGTCAGCCGTGCCGGTAAGTATGATCGACCAAACGTCGTCGTCGTCTTTGGCCTTATGCCATGCTCCGTCCAGCGCCCAGTAGAGATCCCGGCTGATTGAATTTTTCTTTTCCGGCCGATTGAGACGAATAACTGCGATATGTGGGTCACGCTTCTCATAGACGATAAGCGATTGTGGTTCTGACATGAGTCCTCCGTTGTGATTAGATCCGATAAATAAGCTGCTCTTCTCCGGTGTGCTGTCGGTCGTCTCCGTCTAGTACAACACCTTTTCGTCGTCGAGTTTTCTGATCTCGTCGTCCGTGAGACCGAGGAGTTCGCGGGCAATTTCGTGCGTGTGCTCGCCCATCAACGGCGCCAGGCCGCGTACCTTGCCCGGCGTCGAAGAAAGCCGGATCGGCACTCCCTCGGTGACCACGTCGCCGGCTTCGGGCTCTGTCATATTCACCAGAAATCCGGTTGCGGCGTATTGTTGGTCTCGTTTGAATTGATCTTCAACATCCTGAACTACGGCCGCGCTCACGCCGATGCGCTGCAGTTCTTCCATGAGCTCGTACGGATCATGCTGCTTGGTCCAACTGGTAATCCAGTTATCCAATTCTTGATGGTGGCGAACGCGCTGAAGATGGGTAGCAAATCTGGCATCGCGCCGAAGCCCGGCTTTTTCCAGCAAGCTCGCAACGCGCTCCCACTCCTGGTCGTTGTAAACTGAGATCACGCACCAACGATCGTCACCACTACATTGGTAGGGGCCATAGGGAGCGGCCACCAAGCTGCGGTTACCCTGCGGCTGCGGCTCGCGATGGTTGACCGAGTATTCCAGATATTTGGGCCCTAAGAGCGAGGCGCCGATCTCCACCTGAGCGCTGTCGATCCACTGACCGCGGCCCGTGCGTTTGCGATGAATCAGCGCCAAAACTACGGCGAATGCGCCGGTGACTCCACCCATGAAGTCGGGGTGCTGAGTGCGAGGCTCAGCGGTGGCTGTTGCGGCACCCGGGTAATTCCACAGATAGGTGGTGCCCATGGTGTTGCCGACGTTGGGTCCGTAGGTGAGATCGGCCGCGTGCGGGCCGGTGCAGCCCATGCCTTTGACGCGAATCAGAATGCAGCGCGGATTGATGTCTTTGAGTTGCGGCCAATCCAAGCCCCATTTTTCCAGTATGCCCAAGCCGAAATTTTCCACCAAGACATCGGATTTTTTGAGGAGCTGCTTGACGAGTTCGCGACCCTTCGGCGTCTGCATGTTAACGGTAAACGACTTTTTACCGCGCTGGAGCTTCATGAAATCCGGTTTCTTGTTCCACAGCTTTGGGTCCTCACCGCGGTGGCCATCACCGCGCAAGCGCGTTTCACAGCGAATCACTTCCGCGCCGAATTCGCACAACACCCGGGCGACGGTCGGTCCCGCCGCGCCTGTGGTCAGCTCGATGACTCGGATTCCGTCAAGAGGTAGCTTGGCCATATGTTCTTTCTTCAAAGACGATTTTTACTGCGGAGGCGCGGAGTACGCAGCTTAAAGGAATCTTTGCCAAACATGCTCCGAACCCCGCGAACTCTGTGCCTCGGTGGTGAAATGCACCTGCCCGTTTACTGGCGTGCTGCCGCTCTATGTGCTCGATGATGAGATTCTGACGCATCAAATCACCCCGCTGGCGCGCAGCGCCACGAGATCGTCATTGCTCATGCCCAGCTCGCCGCAGTAGATTTCTTGATTGTGTTGTCCGAGCAGCGGCGCGGTCCGCGCTACTCTGCCCGGCGACTCGCTCAGTCTCGGCACCGGACCGAAGTGCGCGTACTTCCCGATAACCGGGTGCTCCATGTCTACGAAGATTTGCCGCTCTTTGACTTGTTCGCTGTTGATGAACTCCCCGGCCGTATTGATCGGGGTAACCGCGATACGGCGCTTCTGACCTTCTTCATAGAGTTCCTCTTTGGTGTGCCGGGCGCAGAATTCCGCGATGGCACCGACCACTACGTCGGGGTGTTGCCTCCGATAGGACATCTTTTCGAACTCCGGTCCGGAGATCGCAGGTGGCCGCCCCATCCAATCTACCAGCCGGCGCCACTGTTCGACCGGAATGATGAAGATGCGCGCGTATCCGTTTTTCGTAGCATACGGATCGTAGAGGTCGGTCTCTTCGCCTTTGCGCGAAGCGCGCGCGGGCTTCGCCCCGGTGTAACCGTAGTTGGGGATGAAATAGCCGGCGATATGGCCGGAACATTCGTGCATCGACACATCGATGTGCTGGCCGCGGCCGCTCTCTAATCGATGATAAAGCGCGGTAGCGATGCCGAACGCGCCATAGGTCGACGCCATGCCGTAAGCGATTTCGCCGGGCGGTTGTAGCGGCGGCTCCCCGGGTTCGCCCGCCAGATACAACAAATTGCCCAGAGCTAATCCGGCTATGTCGTCCGCCTTGTAGTCGCGCCAAGGGCCCGACTGACCGAAGGGAGTAATCGAGGCGACGATCAATCCGGGACTGCTTGCGCTTAGGTCCTGGTATGTGAGGCGCAGCTCTTTGGCACGCGAAGGGCGAAAGGTTTCAATGACGACATCGGCTTTACCGGTTAACTCGAGCAGGATCGCGCGGCCATCAGCTTTCTCGATGTCGAGTGTGATGCCACGTTTGTTGGTATTGAAGTGCAAAAAATAAAGACTCTTCTCCGAATGCGGTGAATCGCCTTTGAACGGTGGCATTCGCCGTGACTGGTCACCCGAGGGTGGCTCGATCTTGATCACGTCGGCGCCCATGTCGGCCAAGAGTTTCGTGCAATGGAGCGCCAAGGGTCCGCCGATATCAAGAACTCGACAGCCTGCCAGCGGCGCCTGCTGATTGGATTCACTCATAGATTTCCTGTTGAATAGCGATGTGCGATAGTCGGTACAGTTACTGCGGATCAGGCAACGCTGTCAAGCAGGAGAGCGGTTTTTGCTTGATCGATGTTTCTTTCAGGTGTTACCGAGCGAATATCGAGACCGGCTGCAACCGTTCACAAGGAGGATCTCGTGACGATGAGCAAACTATTGGTGACTCTTCTTATCGGCTGCGCAGCGATGATCGCTCCTCGCTTCAGCTTGGCCGCCGGTGCTATCGATCAGGTGACGGTCGGTTACTCTTCGTTCTCCGGCGCCTACGTGCCGCTCTGGGTTGCCGTCGAAGAGCAATTGGGGAGAAAATATGGGCTGGAGTTGAAAGCGATCTACGCCGGCAGAGTCCGGCCGCAGCAACTGCTGGCCAGCGGCGAGGTCCCGTTTGTCATCGCCACGGGCACGGGCGCTCTAAGCTCGCATATTCTCGGCGTCAAGGATCAAGTCATCATCTTGACGTTCATCAATAAAGTTAACTCGGGGCTTTTCACCCGGGCTGATATCAAGAGCGCCG
>DASUVS010000353.1:0-14077 GCA_036378835.1 Binatia bacterium
AGGGCCCTCGTTCCGCGCGGGTGATCCATTCGAGCATCACCGCGCCGGAAGCGGAGGATACTCGACTCGGTAAGCCTATGGCGATGCGCATACTTTCCTCCATGCTCTGATTTGAAGGTCAGGTTACAAGAATTTTCTCTCCGATTGTTAAAGCCGAGGTAGAGAGAAGCGATCGGAATCTCTTCTCGCCGTATTCTCCGTTGCCTCCTGCCGGATCTCTTGACCGGCTTCGCGTGTTTAGCGCGCCGATGTGTACCAGCCGAAATCCCGTTTAGGTTTCTGGATACAATTCTAAACTACTTGGCGTCAAGCTTGGCGCCGTTGCCGCTGCGGCGTGGCGCTTGGAAACCGCCTCGCAAAATAGCAAGATGGGATGCGCCGGGAGTCTTGCAGAAGACGGGTAACTTGGGCGAAGGCTTTATGATCCCGATGATGAATATCTACGACACGATTCGCACGAGTTTGCACTTCAATAAGTTCGTTGTCGGGGAGCTGCTTTTCGTCGAGTACAAGTGCCCCATTGAGCAGGAAGTTGCCGGCGTGTGGACGCCGATGGATTGTTTTGTTCACGTGCTGAGCGGCAAAAAGACCTGGCGCACCACGGACGGAACATTGACAGCCGAAAAAGGCCAGACCTTGTTTTTCAAGAAAGGCGCTGCCGTCGTCTACCAGGATTTCAAGGACGATTTCTGCGTCATGGACTTTTTCGTTTCGGATAATTTCATCCGCGACGTCGTCAGGGAAGTGTCCGGCCAATTGCGCGGGCGGCCTGCTGGCGACGCGTTCCAAAAAGCCGCCATTCTAGTAAACGGCGACGTGACTTTGTCGGCCTATTTTCAATCCATGCTGGCCTATTTCACTGGGACAGCAAAGCCGGCCGAAACATTGTTGACGCTCAAGCTCAAGGAATTGATCGTGAGCATCCTGTTGGGGGGCAAAAACCCCGAGCTCGCCGGTTACTTTCAATCGCTGCTCAAAAGCGATGCGCCTGTGCTGTCGCAAATCATGGAGGCGAATTTTTCTTACAACCTGGCGCTGGAAGATTTCGCAAGGTTATCGCATCGCAGCCTGTCAACCTTTAAACGCGACTTCCGCAAGTACTACAACCAGTCCCCAGGCAAGTGGTTGTTGCAAAAGCGACTGGACTACTCAGCCGTGCTGCTAAAAAATCCCGCGCTCAACGTTTCGCAAGTGGCCTTGGATTGCGGCTTCGAAGACCTGTCGCATTTCAGCCGGGCGTTCAAAGGAAAATTTGGCACCTCCCCGGCTAATTACCGGAAAGGAAACTCCCGGTCACGCCTTCTCGCGGGTTAGTGAAAGTGACCTCTTGCAGGCTGCTCAAAAAAGATCCAGAGGGGAGGCGCGCGGTTTCAAAACTGAAAGCGGAAGATGAAAGCTAAAACTTTAGATGCATTTAACGTGAGTTCGTTGGGTCTCAGGATTTCAGCTTTCCGTTTTCCTCTTTCAGCTTTTAATCAGGGCTTTTCAGCAGGCCCTTGCAGGTTGCTCAAAAAGTTCAGATGCGAGGCGCGTGAGAATGGACGAGCGTAGGCGTACTCATGCGGTACGTCGGAGCGAATCCATCGGAGCGCAACGAAGCAGGTGGGCTTTTTTCAGCAACCTGCATGAGAAAGAGCTGCTCAGTCAAACTTCTGGCCTCCAAAACAAAGCATTGTTTTCTGCCCCAGTTTATCTTTGGCAGCAGAATAAGCCTTTAAGGAGGCAATCATGAACTATTCGAACGCATCTCATTGGACCGAGGTTGCTCATAGCCTGGGCGGAGAATTCGCCACCCGCGCCGCGGCCCACGATGAGCAGGACACATTTGTCAGCGCTAATTACGCAGCGCTCAAGGAGCGGGGCGTGTTCTCCGCGGCGGTTCCGCAAGAATTGGGCGGCGGCGGAGCCTCGCACCGTGAGATCTCGGACATGCTGCGCACCCTGGCCCAATACTGCGGCTCGACGGCGCTAGCGCTCTCGATGCACCAGCATCTGATCGCCGCTACAGTGTGGAAGTATCGGCAAGGCCAAGGCGGCGAACCCTTGCTCAAGAAGGTCGCCGAAAACCAGCTCGTGCTTGTAAGCACGGGCGCCGGCGATTGGCTGGAGTCCAATGGCTCGATGAGCAAAGCCGACGGTGGCTATGTCGTCAGCGCCCGCAAACATTTCGCCAGCCAGTCGGCGGTCGGGGACATGCTGGTGACGAGCGCCGTGTTCATGGACGAGGTGTTGCACTTCCCGGTACCGATGAACGCGCCGGGAGTCTCGGTCTTGAACGATTGGCGCGCGCTCGGCATGAGAGGCACCGGTTCGCATACCGTCAAACTGGAAAACGTCTTCGTACCGGAGGCTGCCATTGCTGTGCGGCGGCCGCGCGGCGCCTATCACCCAGTTTGGAATGTTGTGCTGACCTTGGCGATGCCGCTGATCATGTCGGTCTATGTGGGCATCGCCCAGAAGGCGGTGGAGTTGTCCGTGAGTCATATCCGGCGGAAAAAAAACAGGAAGCCGCAGGTGCCCTCTTTGATCGGTGAAATGCACAACGATCTGGTGGCCGCTGAGATTCAGCTGAATGATATGCTGCGCATCGCCAATAATTACGAGTTCGAAGCCATCGACCAAAACGGCCAAGACATTCTCGCTCGAAAGGTCAACGTCGCCAACGCAACCATAGGCGTTGTCACCAAGGCGATGGAAATCGTCGGCGGTGAGGGCTTGTACCGGGATTTCGGATTGGAGCGGCTTTTCCGCGATGTTCAAGGCGCGCGCTATCATCCGTTGCCGGAAGCGGAGCAGGTAAAGTTTTCGGGAGAATATCTATTGCGCGATTGATCGATCTTGAACGTTCCATATGAATAAGAAAGGGACCAGGGTAGGGGTGGATCGGTCGAGCAAGTTATACGCACTCGTATCCTGAGCCTTCCCATTAACTTCAAGTGGTCAAGAGCGCGAAGACATGCCCGTGAGGGTTGTCTCACATTGGTTAACTTATTCGGCGACAATACTTCAGCACACTTGCACCGAACAGCATGTAACGTTCAAAACACCTTCGCCACCGAAACCGTAGTATTCTGCTTAGAAGGGCTGCCAGGCTGCTCAAAAAGACTCAGATGGGAGGCGCGCCGTTTCAAAACTGAAAGCGGAAAGATGAAAGCTGAAACTTCAAATGCATTTAACGTGAGTTTGTTGGGTTCTCAGGATTTCAGCTTTCCGTTTTCATCGTTCAGCTCTAAAAGCAGGTCTTTCAGCGGACTGCTACGCGCCTGACCGTAGGCTGCCATAGAGCCGCTCGGGGGTAACCAATATTATGCTTCGCTCTTCATCCCGCATTTGCCGGGCAAATTCCTCGTCTGTTCCCTTGGGGGCTCGGCCCATAGAAATGTAAAGGTCTCTCAGACGCGTGATGTGATGTTGGGAATCTTCCCATGGCTCGATTGACGCCGGGCCCTCGACGGTGACGTAGCGCCGGTTGTCGAGCTTGATGACGGTGAGTGTTGCCCGGCCGGTCCGTTGGATGTTCTTAAGCTTGATGGTGCGCGGCCGCGACGCGAATCCGACTTTGCCATCGAGCACCGCCGTCGACACGACGGTCGACTGCGCGCGACCCTCCGTCGTGATGCTGGTCGCGACACCCGTGTGGTTCTCTTGTAACAGAGGGAGTGCTTCTTTCCATTCCATGTATTCGTTCCTCCGATGTGAAGTGTTAGCGGCTCAGCCGCGCTGAACTTGGCAGCTATAGCGCTGCTCGAGGCGATGAGTCAAGCTGATGCGAGTCTCGTCGACCGGAAAGATAATCAATGGGATCTCGTGGCTGGATTCGATTACCCTATGCTCGTGAAAACCTCGGTTAATTTCCGTAGAGTTTTTTGATGAAGCCGCTGTCTTCGATTTCTTTCAAAATCGACGGATCGATGAAGTCTCCGGGGTTGAGGGTTTTCATCTGCGGTCGTGTTTTGGCGAGTTGATCGATGATGGTCTGAATTCCTTCGCGGTCCGGATAAGGGACCCGACGAATCAGTCGCTGCGACATCTCGTCGTAAGCCACTTGCACTAGGGACAGATCGTCGAGCCGCGTATATTTTTTCAGCACGTTCAAAGCGACATCTTTGTTGGTTTTGAAAACATAGATTCCCTCGAGATAGGCCTTCATGAATCGGACGGTGATGTCGCGATTGGGCTGGATGAAGCTTTTTCGCGCGCCGAAACCATGCATCGAGTAAGCCACGCCGAGCTGGCTCAGGTCGGCGACAATAGTCGAGCCCTGCCGCTGCGCCAGTGTCGCGAAGGGCTCCGATAAAACGACCGCGTCCACCGCTTTGTTTTGCAGCGCCAGAAACTCTTCCTGCTCGCCGCCCACCTGAATAATCGCCACGTCTTTGTCGGGAACCAGACCCCAACGCGTCAGCGCATAGCGGATCGAGAAATCGCTGGCGCCGCCCAGCCGGGAAATACCGACCTTTTTTCCCTTTAGCATCTCGGGCTTTTTGATCTCCGGACTGCCAAGAATCTTGAACACGAAAGTATTGAGAGTCGCGGTGAGACCGACGAAGTCGCCGCCGCTGACATTAGCGTTGATATTGGCGACGCCGGCGCTGGTGATGAACTGAATCTCACCGGCCAACGCCGCCTGAACCGCGCGCGAGCTTACCGGCACAAAAAGAATTTCAGCGTCGACGCCGTGTTTCCGCGGCAGCTCGAGCTCCTTCATGATGTAAACGGGGTCGAATTGGATGCCTATCGAGGTGTAGGCGGCGCGCACTTGGGGCAGGCTTTGTCCAACCGCTGGTGGCGCGAATGCCACCGCCCAAGCAAAACCGATCATTAATTGTTTCACTCTCAACATGGTTCCTCCGTACTCGGTCAAAACGACCGGGTATCACCGGAGCTGCCATCGCGTCAAGACAACGTCTTTCATGAGAATCGGCTTCCCGTTGCTGCTCTGCTTCCTTTCGCCAAACGAGCAATCCGCGTTCAACTTTTCGGCAGCCGGCCTGTCGATCATGATCTTTGGTCTGCGGAGAATCTGATGCGCCTGCGCTTGGAGCTCGGATGCAGCCGCTCGCCTCCAAACCGCGCCCCGCTTTCGCCAGCTCCTCGTTGAATTTTCCTCATGTCGGTAAGAAGCTGTTGCCTCGGCATTATCCCTGCTGCCGATTATTTGTTCGCTTTACCAAAAATCATGAATCGCATTGTTGTTCCTCCTTCTTCTAATCAGAGGCGCGCGCCCGGATCTCCTCGAATTCTCAACCGGATCTGTTGAATCGACGAACGAGAAGTCGCCAAATGGAAACCCCGTCGCGAGCAAATTCAAAATTAGATAACCGCGCGAGATTTACCAACACTTGCCAATCGAATTCGTAATCGCCTGCTTGAAGCGAATATCAGCGCGCCATGCTCAGCGGGTATAATCGGGCACCATGCGATGGCCGCAACGTGGCTGCCCCAGCCAAATCAGTGCGGGAAAAGATCTGGAAATGTTGCCGATCGATAAGATCATAATCGGCCGCAAGCCGGTAACCCGCGGACTCCATTTCCTGCCGCACTTGCTGTTTTGTCGTTCCATGGCCGAGCAAGCCGGAAAAAAATCCTTCGGCGTGAAAATCCAGGATCGCCACTTTGCCATCGGGTTTGAGATAGCGTGCCAGTGATTGAAAGTATGCTACGCGATCTTCCATATGATGGTAGGTATCGCAACTAAAGACGAGATCTACAGGCTCAGGAAGTTTGGCGTCACCCGGCTCGGCGCGAATAGGCACGACATTCGTTACGCCTCGAGACTTCCTCTCCTGCTCGATTATTCCCAAAGCGGTGTCGTCGATTTCAACCGCATAAACCTTTCCTTGTGGTCCGACCGCCGCAGCGAGATACCAGGTGAAGTAGCCCCCGCCGGCGCCCAGATCCGCCAGCCGCGCTCCTGGTTCGATGCCGAGCCTTTCGATGACCTGTTTAGGTTTTTGCCAGGCATCCCGGGCAGGATCATTCATCTGCCGATAGCCCCATTCGGCACAACCGGCAAGCCATAGACTTACGATCAACAATGCGCCTAAACACCTGTTCAACCCGCGCTTCATCGTCTCTCGTTTTAATAATGAAAGCTCCATCAGGATAGACTATATCGAGCGAAAGCGGAGTCAAACTCTCTAGATATTGACTGCCGGCCTCTCGCTACGATGATGCTCCATAAGCGCGAGGACAAATGATCAGGCTCCGCGCGATTCCGGATTGGATCGCTACGGTCGAGGGGGGAGAACGAAGATTATCGCGGACAGCGTGGCGCATTCATGCGGTTCATCACTGAAGCTGCCATATGAATGCTGAAGTGGTTCATCCACGTTCACAAACGGGCTTTGTGCGGTTTTTTTGACGCCCGGATGAAAGTAGAGAACGGTGAAAAAGACCGCCGAGAAAAAGCGAGTTAATGATTCCAAATACCACTAGAACCGGATCCGCAGACTGCAGGCTCGACGGCAGCATGGCGAGGACAGAGCACCAGACGCCGATTACCCAGACCAGACTGATATCTCCCGAAGAACGCCGCCGGAAAGATCCGGAGTATCAGAGGAATATTGAAGAGCGGCATGACAATGCCGCTGAACATGCCAACGATTTGAATAATCCGCATAAGCTTTATGGATCAACCAGTGTATATAGAGCTCGATCGCGAATCGTGTCTACGGCTTCCAACCCGTTTTGTTGAGCTGCTGCTCGGCCTGCAAGGCGAAACTGAAATCGTAAGCTCGATTGTTCGGCACCGCTTCGGCGGCGTTTACCACTTGCCGGATGATGCTGAGGTCGTTTTTCTGCGCTTCTTCATCGACGGCGCCGTTGCGAGTAAAAGTGCCGATCAAGTCTTCATAGACACGGGTGGCTTGTTGTTGTGAAACACCGGCGAACTTCATCATCGCTGCGACAGTCCCTTCCTTGTCCTGGCGCATGTAGCGCAAGGACTTCAAGGCGGCGCGGACAAAGCTGCTGATCATCTTGGGATTTTCCTTGATTAACTTGTCGGTGGTCGCCAATGTTCCCCAGGAATTCTTCACTTCATTGCCGAAAAAGAACATTTCACGCATGCCCTTGTCGAGACCGACATAGCGCTGCTCGACGCTGAGCACCGCCGCGTCCATGGTGCCCGCCAGTAGTGCAGTCAATTGATTTCCTTGGCCGACGTCAAGATAGAGCGGATCCTTATTTCCATCGAGCCCGTGTTTGTTGAGAATCTGCTTGAGCATGAACGTCGCAATTGCCGCGACTCCGGTAGTGGCAATCCGTTTGCCCTTGAGATCTTTCGGATTGGTTATGTCGGGCCGGGTCAGGAGCCACTGCAGGACGCGATCGTTGGTGGCCAGCACCACCTTGAGAGGCGCATTGGCTCGAGCGATGCTCACCAGAGCGCTCGACCCCGCCCCGGTAAACTGAACATCCTCGCTGAGCATGGCCTGGATGCTGGTGGTCGGTGCGATATAAATCACCCGCAGGTCGATCCCCTCCTCCCTCATGTAGCCCTTCTGCTGGGCGATCGGATAGATCACCATTTGGAAACTCTTCGCGGGAATGGCGACATTGACAACCTGGAGCGACTGAGCGACGGCTGGCTCCCGGCCAAAAAACATTATCGAAAGGACTACAGCGGCAACGAGGCACCGGGTAAAAATCTTTGTCATATTAACCGGCTTTTTCATTCACTACTCCGATTGCCGCCCGCTCTCTGATGAAAGCCGGGCGGTAGAAACGATGACCTGCGACCTGAGACGCGACTCAATTTAGCGGATAGAGCCGCTTGGGATTATCGAAGAAGATCTTATCGGTAAGCGCGCGCGGAATATCTTCGCGAGCGCGCATCGCGGCCACGAGCTGGCGCTCCTCGGAAGGATCCTGATGCCCGTAGTCCGAGCCAATCAGGAGATGATCCTCGCCGGTATATCGAGCGATATAGCTCACGTCCTCATCCGCTTCGCAGGCAACGAAAATTCGATACTCGCGAAACATGTCCTGGTCCGAGGAAAACTTCCATTTATCACGGAATAATCTTTTGATGATGTGCATCATGAACGGCACCCATCCGGCGGAGGCTTCGATGAAGCCAAATTTCAGGCGCGGAAACTGCTCGGGAATCTTGTTGGCGATCAGGTCACGAAACGCGAACAGCGGCTGCACCCGGCTGTGGCCGAAGGTATGGTTGCGCTCGACATCGAAGAGGTTCAAAAATAGCGGGCACCCCGCGCCGGTATGGACTAAGACCGGCAGATCCGTATCGCTTGCCGCGTGATAGATCGGGTTGAAGTAAGGATTGTCGAGGGTCCTGTATCCTTCGATACCGCGAAAGAAAACTCCCACAGCGCCATTGTCTTTGCCCCATTTGATCTCTTTCACGGACTCTTCCACCGAATGCAGCGGCGGCACCACCACCCAACGCATGCGCCCGCCGGATTTGGCGCATGCCTGCGCCAGAAATCGGTTGTAAGCGCGCGCCATCGCCACGTCCAGGGCTGTGTCATCGGTGATGTAAATAAGAAACAAGGTCGGAAATACCACCTGCTTCTCGACGCCGAGTTTGTCCATGTCCCTGAGCCGGCCAGGAATATCGGTCATCTCCCGGTAAGCCAAATGGATGTCGCCGCGGGAGGATTCCAGTTTGGACGCCGACGGGGTAATCAAACGGAAACTGCCCTTGCCATTGGGCTTGGGAAAGATGTTGCCATCGATTAGCCAGAAGGCATTCCGCGGTCCGTACAATGTATCTTCCGGAGCTTTGAGCAGCACCGGCCGGCGATGGTACATCTCCTTGTCGAGCAAGCTCCACATCGCTTCGGACTCTGAGATATGAGTATCGGCATCGATAATCCCTGTCATGAGCGGCCTCCTTCTCTAAGCTAATTAATGTGTAGCCGGTAAAAATTTTTGTTCAACCGGTGCAGCCGGTTTAATATGTTTCAACGCGACCGAGGCGGTATTCAAACGTTCAACGGTTCAACGTCAGACAGCGCTCGACTTTTCTGTCGCCTGCGCCCTGGAATCGGCGCATATTGTGCGCCCGCTGAACTGTTAAATCGCTCTTATCATTTCCGTAGCGCTCCCGGGATAATCCATTCCGAAGCGATCTGCTGCGCGGCGCCAGGAATCCCCGGCGCAATCTGGGCAACGAGTTTGTCGAGATGTTTGAAATCCACCGTGAGACGGTCATCCATGCAAATCAGATATTCGTCGAACGTCTTGGCTGCCAACTCTGGCGAATGCCCGAAGCGAGTTTTTAAGAGGCTCTCAGCCTCATCTCGATGATTGCGTAAATTTCGGATGCCTTCGCGATGCGCTTGGATGAAACGGGAGAAATCTTCGACGCGCTCTCGTGCTAGCCAAGCCGTCGTTTCCATGGTTATCGGCAGCGGGTCATCAACCATATCGGATCCTTCGTTGAGCCTAACGAAGCCCTTTTCCTCCGCGATAAATCCATACGGGCGCGGCAACCATGCCGCTTGAATTTGCCCTCCCAATAAAAGCCGGAAAGCATCCTGATCACTATCGGTAAACTGCAGAGTCACATCCTTACCGAGTTTTAGTCCTGCTCTATCTTCCAGTAATCGCCCAAACGCAACACCCTGCGCCGGTCCTTCCCGGCACCCGATTGTTTTACTTCTCAGTTCGCCCATCGTCTTGATCGCGTCCGCCGCGATTAGGTAGTAGCTACAGCTATTCATGACACAACCCAACAGGCGGGTCTTTTTAGTATCGAGAAAGTGCTGCAGCGATGCTCGACCAACTACCATAGAAATATGAGCGGCGCCGCTTTCGAGTTGCTGATAGCGAGCCTCCGTACCCTGCACATGGCGCCATGAAACTTCAAGTTCATGTCTTTCGTAGATGCCCTCATCAATCGACAGGTAGCCAGACGGATCGCGGGCAAATTTTCCATCGGTTCCTTCAAGGTGCCCATACATGACGTTGAGCTTTGCGAGTTTCATTGGAGTGCTCCTGTGGCAGTCAATTGAACTTTCTATAGTACGGATGGGTGCCTCAGACAAATAAATTGCTGGCGAGCGTCATCTTGACAGCCAGTCTCCTACGGGAATAGAGTCGCGGCCAAAGCAGTGCCGGCATACTATTTCAATCAGAAAGGGAGGCCATCATGGAGGTGAAGGACGTTTCCGCCCTAGCAAAGGAAAGAAGAAAGGGACAGCGGCGCTTGGATCTGTTTCGCAGAGAAAATCTAGAAACATGGATTCTCTATTTCCCCCCGGGAGATGTGCAGAGAATGCACAATCATCCATCAGATCGTACCTATTACGTGCTTAGCGGCCGCGGCGTGATGAAGGGCCTTAAAGAAACCCACGAGCTTGCTCCCGGCCAGATCATCAGCATCCCCGCGCATGAATACTATGAAGGATCAAACCCGCACGATGAACCGATGATTCTCTTGGGCAACAGTCACAAAGCAACGCCTGAGGATGTCGCCAAAGCCGGCGGGCAGCGCAACGAAATCGACGACAAGACCGGCAAGCGAATTATCTATCAGCACGGCGGTGGTAGAGATGAGGGAGTGCTGGCGGACTGAACCTGTTGGATGGCTAGGGTTGTACAAAAGTCCGGCGGTGATGAGCTGTCGGACTTTTTTATTTCGTAATTGATCCTAACGTCGAATGACCTCCAGCTACATTTTAGGTGCGAATTACCAAGCAAGCGTTTCGAAAGCGATACCGCTCTTAGATAAAATTACATTTTCCTCCTGAATCAGGCCAACGACAGTAGGCACCCTCGAAAACAGTTCCGAGGTGTCGAGCGCATCCTCATCAAGCGTCAACTTCGAGTTAGGATTTTGTAGCAATTATGCTATCATTCCTTGGCTCACCCAAATGAACAGCAAACCCATCGAGCTAACTAAGATTTCGTCGTCCACGTCCTGGCTTTCGGCGGTGTTAACCAAAAGATGGCTGAAGTTATGGTTGTGGTTTGTGGTTTCATTGCTGTTGCTGGCGATCTGCATAGTCATCGAGTTCAAGACCTCTATCGTCCAGGCGTGGATTTTCACGCGCACCAACGAACGACTATCTTACGAGCTGGCGCCAGGAGCGGCATCGAGCATCGCGTTTCCTGCGCCCGCGCCTTTTGATGATCGTCGTGGTTACTCGAAGTTGGCCGATTTCCAGACTCGGCTTCTATCCCAAGGCTTCCAGGTCAGTCAGCAGGCAAGACAATCAGAGACCATGGTCAATCTGATCAGCCAAGGCATTTCGCCGCCTTATATCGAACCGCCGGAAACTGGCATCGACATACGAGGCGCCACCGGCGAACCGCTCTTTCGCCATGCGCAATCCGAATTCTTGTTCGACAAAATCGACGAGATCCCCCCGGTATTGATCAAAACCCTGCTTTTCCTCGAGGATCGTGATCTCGACAGTCCCAACTTCTCGCGTCAAAATCCCGCGGTGGAATGGGACCGCTTTTTCAAAGCGGCGTTGCTCTATCTGGGTTCGAAACTCTACCTGGACGTTCCGGTCCAAGGTGGCAGCACGTTAGCAGTGCAGCTGGAAAAGTTTCGCCATTCGGCGCACGGGCGCACCGACTCGCCGCTCGATAAATTCAGGCAAATCGTCGGCGCCAGCCTAAAGGCTTACCGGGCGGGGCCCAACACTCGAGCTTGGAGAGACCGAATTATCGTTGATTATTTCAATACCGTTCCGCTCGCCGCTGCACCCGGCTACGGTGAGATTCACGGGTTGGGGGAGGGGCTTTATGCCTGGTTCGGCATGCAGCTCGCAGATGCTCTCCGCGCGCTCCAAACGCCCGGGATCACTATTCCTAAAGTCCGTGTCTATAAGCATATCTTAACCTTGCTCATCTCTGTGCGCGCGCCCTCGGTATTCCTGGTCGAGGAACGTGGGTCGCTCGAGCACAAAGTGAACCAGTTTACTCAGTTGCTGGCGCGCGAAGGGATTATCGACGGTGACTTCGCGGCAGCCGTCGAAGAGATGCCGATAAAGTTTTTGTCCCATGGTCCGGTGCCGCCCCAGCCTTCTTCCGGAAGAAACAAGGCGGCTAACGCGATACGGATGACCATGACCGGGCTTTTAGGCGTTACCAACCTATATGATCTGAACCGATTGCACGTCGAGGTCGAGAGCACCATCGATGTTCCCTTGCAAAAAAAAGTCGTCGAATTTCTGCAGTCTTTGACTCTTCCGGAGACGATCAAGGCTCACGGTTTGAATGGTGAACGGCTGTTGGAGAATTCCGACCCGAAGCGGGTCATCTATTCTTTCCTCTTGATCGAGCCTACGCCCCAGGGAAACTTTGTTAGAGTTCAGGCCGATAACCTGGCCGCGCCTTTCGACTTCAACAAAAGCGTCAAACTGGAATTGGGAAGCACGGCCAAATTGCGAACGTTGACACATTATCTCGAGCTGATCGCCGAACTCCACAAAGAGCTCTCACCCCTCAATTCAAAAGAGCTGGGACAGAAACTGCGCTATGCTCGTGACCCACTCACCAGTTGGGCCATTGAAGCGTTGAAGACCGAGCCCGGTCTTGCCTTACAGCCGTTTCTCGAACGCGCCATGGAGCGGCGTTATTCCGCCAGCCCTTTTGAAGCATTCTTCACCGGCGGCGGTTTGCACCACTTCGAGAATTTCGACCGCGAGGACAATGGGAAAATATTGCTGCTGCGGGAAGCGTTCAGGAACTCCACGAATTTAGTTTTCATTCGCCTGATGCGGGACGTGGTGAGTTATCACCGCGCGCGCCTGGCTTATAATGCCGATGCCGTGCTCAGCGATCCTGATAATGCGGCTCGACAAGCCATGCTGGCGAGAATTGCCGAAGAAGAGTCGCGCGCTGCTCTGCGCCGCGCCTATCAAAATTTTCGCGGCCAAACTCCGGAACAGATTACGGCGCGGCTGTTAGGGAGTAAACGAAACGCCGAACGGCGTCTGGCCATCCTGTTCTTTGCCTGGCGCATCGGCGCCGATGAGCAAGGGCTAGCGGCATGGCTGGCCCAGAACCAATATCAGGCAACCGCTGAAGTGGTTGGCAAGCTGTTCCGGGCTTATCGTAACCCGCGGCTAACTTTGGTCGATTATGCTTACCTGTTATCGTTACATCCGCTGGATCTCTGGTGTGCTAGCGAGTTTCGCAGTAACGCTAATCTTTCCTGGGAGGAACTCTACAACAAAAGCGGTGAGGCCCGCCGCTCGGGATCGGCTTGGCTGCTCACGCCTCGCAACCGCAAGGCGCAGGATCTCCGGCTGCGAATACGTTTTGAGCGCGACGCGTTTGCGCGCATGACTCCTTACTGGCAGCGGCTCGGATTTCCGTTCAAAACAATGGTGCCGTCCTATGCTACCGCCTTGGGGAACTCCTCGGATCGGCCGGTGGCCCTGGCGGAGCTGATCGGAATCCTGGTAAATGACGGGCTACGCAAGCGCAGCGTCAGCCTGAACAAGATTCACTTCGCTCGCAGTACCCCTTATGAAACCGTGATGGAGCCAGAGCCGCGAGCGGGCGTACAGGTGTTGGCGCCGGAGATCGCCCGTACGGTGAGGAAAGCGATGGCCGATGTGGTCGAGCGCGGCACGGCACGGCGTCTCAATGGAGTTTTCAGGCTCGCCGACGGGCAACTGCTCACGGTCGGCGGTAAGACCGGATCAGGCGACAACAAGTTTGAAACGTTCAATCGTTACGGCGGCGTGATTTCCTCGCGGGCAACCAATCGTACGGCGGCTTTTGTCTTTTACATCGGTGACCGTTACTTCGGTGTGATCACCGCGTACGTCCAGGGGCGCGAGGCCGCCGATTATCGCTTTACCAGCGCGTTACCGGTCACGTTGATGAAAATTCTTGCACCGACCCTGACAGCCAATATCGACGCGACTACAACCCGAACTTCCGACGATCGTGGAAATGGCATCAAAGCAAATACTACGCCGCGTAAGATCAGCTTTGATGGTCCCAGCGTTATTCCTGCGCCTGTAAGCGTCGCCCATTAGCACATCTCACAGATGGCGCGAGCACAATGCTTACGCGTATGGCCACCATCCAGCCGAGCTCCGAGCCACCTATCCAGATTCATATTTCTTAATCTTCCTTGCAA
>DASUVS010000354.1:0-7794 GCA_036378835.1 Binatia bacterium
ACTTTCAGTTTCTGAGTGAAGCTTCGCATCACCAGTCTCGGAGCCGACTCATGGATGGGAGAGTACGATGCGTCCACGAGACCTACCCGCTCTAAGCGAAATGAGGAAGTAGATAAAAAAGTAGCCTGTCCGCTTTGCTCCCATCTAAACGCCGAATCCAGTTCATGCCGCAAGCTTCGCGAGCCAGTGTCAGGACGACTGGACCGGGAGCGTAGCTTAGAGGCGAGCAGAATCGGGAACCGGATTTCCTCCGTTTGGGAACGCGCTGTGGGCATAGTATTTTAACGACGTTGAAGAAAAACGGCTGCTGGCCGCAATGCGGCTGCGCTACCGGGGTAATAAACGAGCAATTTAATGGCCGGGCGACAACTGAGAGGCGTAGATGGCGAGGAAGCGGTAAAGGGTTTCGTAAAGGCAGGCGGAGTTCGCCGGGCTGGCAAGGGTGATCACGTCAACATAAAAATGCCGAATGGACAACTCGTTACCATACCTATACATCGAGAGCTGAAGATCGGTCTGCTGAAAGCGGCTATCCGGAAAGCGGGATTAACCGAGGAACAGTTTCTGGATCTACTGTGAAAGGAGCGTCTGATGCAGTACACAGTAATCGTGCACAATGCTGACGAGGGCGGATATTGGGTGGAGGTGCCGTCCTTGCCGGGCTGTTTTAGCCAGGGCGAAACGATCGACGAGGCCATGAATAACGTCAAAGAAGCAATCGAGCTTCACATCCAGGGATTAAGAGATGAGGGGCAGGAAGTGCCGACGGAAAAAGACTTGGTGATCGGTCGAGTGGAAGTCAAAGCCGCTTAGAGCGTCCCATGAGCATTTACGCTACACTTTGGTGGCTCAAGTTTCCACGGTATGGCGACGAGTACATCGGCTGCGAGTGGATAAGAGTTAGTGCCCAAGGGGTTCCCGCCCACGTTGGTACACCCACTCAGGGATTCGGTTACGAGGACGGCGACCCATACGCCGAATTCCTGCCTCCCGCCGTCTACGTGAACGCCGAAGGCGACAGCGAGTTCATGCGCGCCATTGTGATCGTTACTGAGGAGACCCAAAAGGGAACCGCTCGCTCGCCTCAAGAGTACGTCAATTCGATACTTGTTCTTTCTGGCCGTGAGTACGCGTCAATCTCGTTTGTCGAGTTGCACACGCGCATCTGCGATGCGCTACGCGGCTCAGGTCCGGCGGTGGTCGCGCAGTCGTTTACAGTCGACGATGAGATGCAGTTGGTACTATCCGACGGACGAATTCTCGATACGGGGAAACAGGGAAGAGGAAGCCGCCAATTCGATTGAATAAGCCGTAAATTTTCGTCATGCAATCGCCATGGAGCGGGCGTGCGCAGTTGCCCAAGCAAGCAACCCCCGCGTCTCCGGCAATCTGTCTCGCGATATCGATCCACGGCATTTCTTTGCCGTATTGGGGGGTCCCATGCGTTAACGCTAGATGGCAAAGGCGGGGATTAAAGGAGACAGGCTACTTTCATCGTTTGTGATCACGTTCCCTACACGATAAAGCCCTGCGATGCCGAGAATTCGCATGGGCAAGAGGCTGGTTTTGTTTATCATGTGATCAACCGAGGGAATCGTCGCGCAGCTATCTTTCATAAAGCTCAAGATTGCCAAGCCTTTCTTTCCATCCTCGCGCTAGCAAAAGCGCGACACCCAGTTAAGATGTTGGCTTTTTCTCTGATGCCGAATCACTTTCACTTTTTGATTGAAGCTTTGCATCACCAGTCTCTGAGCCGATTCACACAATGGGAGAGTACGATGTGTCCACGAGACCGACCCGCTCTAAGCGAAATGAGGAAGTAGATAAAAAAGTAG
Source organism: Binatia bacterium (assembly GCA_036378835.1). GTDB lineage: Bacteria > Desulfobacterota > Binatia > UBA9968 > UBA9968 > WHTF01. The sequence continues at coordinate 1,836 of DASUVS010000354.1, forward strand.
CCCGTCCCCTTTACATCCCCTCACAGTGAAGAAGATTCCCAAAGCCGTAATCTCGCGCTGGGAGCGGGGCAAGGACGACTAGAGTCTCAAGGTGGAGAATCTACCGAAGGCGCCGCCTCCCAAAAGGGCAGATGGAGTTACTATCATAGTTAGCCGCAGAGACGCAGAGCGCACTGAACGAAGTTATGACAACCACGGGTGAATCTGGCAAAATAGCGACGAATGGAGAACGGTTATGAGCGAGATCACATTGTCCATCCCGGACGAAACGCTAGTGGCTCTCAAGGTCAAGCCCGACCAACTGGGCGCGGAAATTCGTTTGGCGGCTGCCGTGAAGCTATATGAACTCGGCCGAATCTCGTCGGGCGCGGCGGCGAAACTGGCGGGGATTCCGAGAACGCTGTTCTTAATGAAGCTCGCGGATTACGGCGTGGATACGTTCAAGTTAACCGAACAGGAGCTTCAACAAGAGCATCGCCTTGCCTGAAATCATCTCCAACACCTCTCCCCTTCAGTATCTGCATCAGCTCGGTGTGCTGGATGTTCTTCCAAAGCTAGTCACAACAGGTACAGTGCCGCCAGCGGTCCAGGATGAGCTGACCGCAGGTCGTAAGTTGGGTCTGAACCTGCCGGATCTTAATAGCCTAGATTGGATCACCGTCCGCCGTCCGTCCAGTTCCGCCGTTCTTCCCATGGTCACCTTGGCGCGGGGGAAAGGGAAGTCCTCGCCCTGGGGTTGGAGACCCCTGATTCCGTTTGTGTTCTTGATGATGCTCTGGCTCGCCAGATTGCCAGTGCCTTGCAGCTTCGCATCACTGGGACACTCGGAATCTTGCTTGATGCAAAGCGAACTGCGTTAATCCCAGTAATTCGTCCCCAACTCGATCAACTCCATAACCTCGGCTTTAGGCTGGCGGCTCATACGCGTGCTGCGGTATTAAAAATGGCCGGTGAATCCCCGAATTGATGCTATCGAATGCACCGCTCTCCGCACGAAAAGAAATCGGCAATTTCCAAATCCCGCTCCTATGCGGGAATGGGTAAATTCTGCGACCAGCACGCCCTGACCGAATTTTAGCATAAGACCAGAAGAACGAAATTTACCAAGTCGAAACGAATGAAAAGGTATCGAGCCCGCCAGGAATCCATATGAGCCGTCACGTCAATGCAATCGCAGGACGTCTGCTGGCAGAGACGATTGCAGGTCTATTTGGACTTGAGGGTACGATACGGCCACGAGGCCGACCCGCTCCACGTTGAAGCCAGTTCCAAACGTTCCAGCCGTTCAATTGCTTCGCTCCGTTCAAAACGTTCAGAGCCAGAACTCGGAAGCGAAGAAGCGCTTTGGACTTTGTGTCCTCGATTACATCGTGACATCCAATCACATTCATCTTCTGGTCACTAGGCGAAATGAGGAAGTAGATAAAAAGTAGCCTGTCCCCACCTCCAGTTTGACGATTTCCTCAGAAAAGCATTTTCTTTTGGTTGATCGGTTGTTAGAGTTCTCGGCTATGGATAACGCCAACTTCGAGCGCTTAATTTTGCGGAAACGGAGGCGGCCAAATGCGTAATGGTAAAATCCGAATCGGCATTATGGGATTGGGCCAAATTGGGCGGCACCTGTATCACCTTGCGCGGGAAATAGATGATATCGAAATCGTCGCGGTGGCCGATATCGGCAAACCGGAAATCATTCAGTACCTGCTCAATAGCGACGGCGTGGACGAGGCGCCCTGCGAGCTCCAGGACAATTACCTGATCAACGAGAAGTTCCGCACAAGAATGCTCCAGCTTGCCCGGCCGGACGAGGTTCCATGGGATGTTCTGAACGTCCACTGTGTCGTTGACGCCACGGGCAGATATCGGAATCGTCGGGACATGGAGGCCCATCTGCGCGCCGGTGCCCCGCGGGTCATTCTGGCGTCGCTGCCGGCGGAATCAATCGACCGTATCGTCGTACCGGGAATCAATGAAGGGAGCGCCGCCGCCGCGGACAAAATGATTTCGGCCGGTTCCGCGACGACCAATGCATTTGCGCTTTTATTGCAATCTCTGGATCAGGCCTTGGGAGTCGACTGCGCATCGATGACGACGGTCCACGCCTATAGTAGCGATCAGTCGCTGCAGAATTATGCACACAAAGATTTCCGGCGCAGCCGGTCCGCGGCGGAGAATATCATCCCCAACAACAATGAGTCCGCGCGATGGGTGGAGCTTGTTCTGCCCAAGTTTGAGGGAAAGTTGAGCGGTTACGCCCTTAACGTGCCGGTCCAGCGCGGATCATTGCTCGATGTTAACTGCGTCATGCAGGCTGGCACCGTCACGGCCGAGCAAGTGAACGGAGCTATGCGTGCCGCCGCTGCCGATCATCCGACGTTGATTGGCGTGACCGATGATCCGATTGTTTCTTCGGATGTCATCGGTTGCCGGCAATCCTTGCTCTTCGATTCGCTCGCCACCATTAAAGCAGGAAAAAGAATCATCAAAGTGCTGGCCTGGTATGAGAGCCTGGGGCATGCGTGCCGCGTGCTTGAAGTGGTCCGGCACTATGGCAGGCTCGATGCCATCGGAGGTGGGCGATGAGAGTTGCCATTAATGGATTCGGTCGAATCGGCCGTTCTGTGTTCCGTATTCTCGATAAGCGGGCGGACGCCGAACTGGTTGCGATCAACGACCTTTTCGACCACGACGCGCTGCGATACTTGCTCAACTATGACACCGTGATGGGTCGTTTTGATGGCGCCCTGCGGCTCGAAGGCAATGAACTGGTGACATCGCACGGTCGCACCCGCATGCTTCGTGAAAAGGAGCCGCTCAAACTACCCTGGCGCGAGCTCGACATCGACGTCGTCATCGAATCGACGGGAATATTCACTACCAGGGAACAACTTGCCAAGCATCTGGATGCGGGAGCCAAGCGAGTGGTGCTGACTGTTCCCGCGAAGGATGAGATCGATTATACCGTCGTAATCGGCGTCAACGATGACGGGCTCAAGCCCGAGCACAGGATGATTTCTAACGCGAGCTGCACCACCAATTGTCTTGCGCCGCTGGCCAAGGTGCTCCACGATTCTTTCGGTATCGTGGAAGGAATCATCAATACCGTGCACGCCTACACCAACGATCAGCGCCTCGCCGACGTGCCGCACTCGGATTGGCGGCGGAGCCGCGCCGCGGCGGAAAATATCATACCGACATCCACCGGAGCGGCCAAGGCGGTGGGCGAGGTCCTGCCTGAATTGAAAGGACGGCTGGACGGAATCGCCGCGCGGGTACCGGTGCCCGATGGCTCCGTGGTCGACTTGTTCGTCGAGCTCCAGAAAAGCGTTAGTGCCGAGGACGTTCATGGCGCGATAAAATCCGCGGCGGAGTCGAAACGGATGAAAGGCATTTTGCAACTCATGGCAACACCCGTCGTATCATCCGACGTCATAGGGAATTCCCACTCCTCTATTTTCGACCCGGCATTTACCAGCGTTACCGGCGGTAGATATCTAAAGTGTCTCAGTTGGTACGACAATGAATGGGGATACTCCAATCGCGTCTGCGATTTGCTGGGCTTGATCGCACGGTGGGAGAAACGGGAATAAGCCCGTTAAGATGCCCGATGGCCCGTCCGAAGGAAAACAAAGCCGCGCGCGCGGTTCCATCACTTTCACTGGGATTAAAGGGGACAGGCTACTTTCAGCGTTTGTGATCACGTTCGTCTATAGGATAAGCCCTGCCATGCCGAGAATCCCGCGGGCGCAACCGGCTGGTTTTGTTTATCATGTGATCAACCGAGGGAAACGGTCGCGCAACTATCGTTAATAAAGCTCAAGATTACCAAACCTTTCTTTCCATCGTCGCGCTAGCAAAAGCGCGGCACCCAGTTAAGATGTTTGCTTTCTCTCTCATGCCGAATCACTTTCACTTTCTGATTGAAGCTTCGCATCACCAGTCTCTGAGCCGATTCATAGAAGCGGCGCGAGAGATGTAACGTTTCTCGGGGGAGGTCCGCAAAATGACGATCCGGATCAGCCTTGTATTCAGTGCGATTGTTTTCACTCTCTCGGCTGGGGCGCCGGCAAACGGCGCCGAAAAGCTTCGCGTAGCATATCCCACCCTCGGTCCGGGCTCGACGCCCTCGTGGGTGACGCATGACGCGGGCTTCTGGAATAAGAGCGGACTCGACGTCGAACTGATTTTGCTGAGCGGCGGAGCGCGGATGCTGCCCGCCTTGGTCAGCGGCAGTGTGGAGATCATTCTCGGCTCCGATACTGGCGTCACCCTGGCAAATCTTCAGGGCGCCAATCTCGTGCGCATCGGCGTGACGATGAATTCGCTGGGCTACTCGCTGGTCACCCAGCCGGGGATTCGCTCGATCCAGGATCTAAAAGGAAAAGTGCTCGGCACGGGCCGGGGTCGGGACGCGAGCTACGCCCGACTGGTGAAGATTCTCGCCGACAACGGCCTCAATCCCGCGAGCGACGTAAAATTCCTCCCATTGGGCGAGACCCCCACCGGGCGCCTGCAGGCGATCAAGAGCGGCCTGATTCACGGCGCGGTTTTCACGCCGCCCCTCGATCTCGTGGGCAGCCGTGATGGACTCCGAATTTTGCACAAGATCGACGTGCCCACTCTGGGCGGCGGCATCAACACGACCGCGCCGATGGTGCGCCAAAACCGCGGGGCGTTGCTCACCTTTCTGCGAGCCTACATGGAAGGGATCCGCTATATGGCCGCGCATAAGACAGAGAGTCTGAAAGTGTTCTTCAAGTACTTCAGAAATCCGGACATGGAGGCGCTAGCGTATCTCTACGAAGATACCGTGCCGCGCTTGGCAAAAAACCTCCGGCCCAACCCGGAGTCGGTGAGATCCATTCTCGACCAGATCGCCATCGACGAGCCGCGTGCGCGGCAGTTGAGCGAGAAAGACCACTGGGACCTGACTCTGCTGGACCAGATACAGCGCTAGCAGTCCGCGTGGGATTTAAAAGCCGTTCAGGATTTGGCCGGACCCGAGTAATTGGGCGCAACTAGCTCGCCTACATGATAAAGCCCTGCGATGCCAAGAATCCCGCGTGCGCAATGGCTGGTTTTGTTTATCATGTGATCAACTGAGGAAACGGTCGCGCAACTATCTTTCATAAAGCTCAAGATTACAAGCCTTTCTTCCCATCCTCGCGCTGGCAAAAGCGCGGCACCAGTTGAGATGTTTGATTTCGCTGATGCCGAATCACTTTCACTTTCTGATTGAAGCTTCGCATCACCAGTCACAGCGAAATGAGGAAGTAGATAGAAAGTAGCCTATCCGTTTGCATCACGCTTGCGAATTTTCAATCGCGTCTGATATGACAGACAGACAAACATAGCGGAATGGGAGGGGGCCAACTTGGGCGGTTAGGTTGAACTCTCTGCCACTCGAAGGCACTACCCCCTACTGCGCATTCGAAGCAATACAAAGTCGATCTGAAGGAGTTTTTGAAACCATGCATGCCTCACTCCGCCGATCGAAATCTACGATGCAAAGATTTGCGAAATTCTTCAACTGGCTGGGAGCTCTTCTGTCTGTCTTTGTGTCCCTTTTGCTTTCATCGGTTTCAAGCCACAGTGCAGTTGCACTCTCCCAAGAAGAGCTGATCAATGAGGCAAAAAAAGAAGGGAGACTGGTTTTCTACGCCTCAGGGACTACTGAGCAAACGACGATGTTTCTCGACGCATTTCGGTCAAAGTATCCTTTCATAAAGACGGAGTATTTTCGCACCGGAAAAACTGCGCTTCTTAACCGCGTCCTCAAAGAAAATCAAGCAAAAAAGATTATCGCTGATGCAATTCAAAGCAGTGTCATTGAACTAAATCTAGCAAAAAGGGGCGGTGCCTTGGGTAAATACATTCCGCACGAAGCCAAGGACTACCCGGCCAGTTATAAGGATCCCGAAGGTTTTTGGACGACGATTTTCATTAGCAGTAACTTACT
>DASUVS010000355.1:0-6848 GCA_036378835.1 Binatia bacterium
CTGCCGGCAGGTGCGCAATCCAGAAATCGCGCTCGTGTGCGGCGAATGCGGCGAAAGCGCCATGCTATTGAGGAGGGCCTAGCGATGGCAGAGTACACTAAGCCGCTCCCAGTGCCAGATGTCGATTCGCAGCCGTTCTGGGATGGCTGCAAAGCGCACGAGCTGTCGGCGCAGCGCTGCCGCGACTGCGGAACGTTTCGCTGGCCGCCTCAAGCGTTCTGCCCGCATTGCTATTCCTGGAACTTCGACTGGACGAAACTCGGCGAAACCGGAGTGGTGGCTTCATTCGTGATCGTGCATTACGTGTCCATTCCCGCATTCCAAGAAGATGTTCCGTACGTCGTTGCTCATATTACGCTGGACGGCACCGACGGGCAGATCACGATGATCAGCAATGTAATCGGATGCCCAGCGCAGGACGTGCGCGTCGGCATGCCGGTGCGCGTGGTTTTCGAAGATGTCACCGCGGACGTAACACTGCCGAAGTTTCGGCCAGTAGAGAAGAGTGGAGTGCTGAAATAATGGAGTGTTGGAGAGCTGCGACCCATCGCGCCCTAATTCACCACTCCAATACGCCATCACTCCAAACACTCCAAGCATTCAGGAGGAATTCACCATGTCCGGCGCTCTTCAAGACCTACGCGTGATCGACTTTACCCACGCGCTCGCCGGTCCGTTCTGCGTGATGCTGCTTGGTCATCTCGGGGCCGACATCATAAAGGTGGAGCCGCCCAACGGCGATGAGTTCCGCCGCTTGTGGATGCCGCCCGGCGCCACCGTCGATGCGTACGAGTCTTTGTCGATCAATGTCAATAAGAAGAGCATCGTGCTCAACCTAAAAACTCCAAAAGGCGTGGAGCTGGCGCGACGGCTCATCGAACGCGCCGACGTGCTCGTCGAGAACTATCAAAAAGGGGTGATGGAGCGCTTCGGTTTGGATTACGATTCGTTGAAAGCAACAAACCCGCGGCTGATCTACGCGTGTTCGCGCGGTTACGGCGAATGGGGGCCATACGCGAATTATGGCAACACCGCAGCTTCCAACAACAGTATCGCCGGGTGGCTTCACAGCGCGTGGAAGAACAACGGCGCAACGGGAACCAAGACCCTTGGTATTGGCGACGAAGCCGCCGGTGTGAGCATTGCGCTCGGTATCCTCGCCGCGCTGCACGCGCGCGAGCGCACCGGAGAGGGACAAAAGGTAGAAGTCTCGATGCAAGAAGCGGTGCTCGGATTCATGATCAGCTCGCTGCACGAACATTTCACCGGCGTCAGTGTCGGCAACCGGCCCATGAAGGTGGCCGACGGCTATTTCACCTTACGTGTGCCGGAAATGAGCGATACCGTTTGGTCGGCAGTAGCACGGTTAATGGATCGCAACGATCTTGTTCAGGATCCGCGCTTTGCCACAACGGTAGCACGGCGGCAGAATCGCACTGAACTTGAAGGGCTGGTCAGAGCCTGGGCGAGCGGTAAAACCCGTCGGGAAATCTGGGACGGGCTGCGCGAGCTGGATTATTTCGGTGCGCCCGTGCTTTCGGTCGGCGAAGTGATGGAGGACCGGCATATCAAGGAGCGGCGTGCGTTCATCGAGCGCGCTCACCCAACCGCGGGCCCAACAACTTTGTTGGCCCCGTGGATTCATCTCTCGAAGACGCCAACGGCCATCCACCACGATGCTCCCGCCATCGGCCAGCACACCGATGAAGTAATCGGCGGAGAACTTGGTTTATCGAGCCAGGAGCTGGCGGATCTTCGTGCGGAGGGAGTGGTCAAGTAATTGAAGTTCAAGAAAGCGCCCATAAGGAGGATGTTGATGTCGGCTGGACTAAACAATCTTGCGGCTCTGGTTTTACTTGCCGGGCTACTGGGAAGCGCGTCGGCTCAGAGCGCGAAACCGACGAACCTGGCCGATTTGGCCAAATACACTGGGCCGGACCGTGAGCGTTTGCTGTATGAAGGCGCCAAAAAGGAAGGCAAGTTTCTCTGGTACACATCGCTGATCGCCAACAAGGAGATCGTCAAAATCTTCGAGGCCAAGTATCCCGGCGTTACCGTGGAGACTTATCGTGCGAGCGGCACACAGCTCGCTTCCAGAGTGTTGGCCGAGGCGCGCTCCAAACGTCCGCTCGGAGATGTCATTGAAACTTCACCACCCGGTTTGATGGTGCTGCGCGACAGCCAGCTCCTAGCGCCGTACACCTCGCCCTATCTATCGGAGTATCCCGAGGTCGCCAAGCAAAAAGCGCCCGGCGGTCTCGTCTTCTGGACCACCGACCGCGAATCCTATATCGGCGTTGGCTACAACAGAACAATCATGCCCACAGCCGATATCCCGAAAAACTTCGACGACCTGCTCAAACCCGCGTTGAGAAGCAAGATGGCCATTAGCAATGACGACGTCGCGGCCCGATTGATCGGCGGTGCGCTCAAGGCAAAGGGCGACGGCTTTGTGAAGAAGTTGAAGGAACAGGATGTGACCGTTCACGGCGTCAGCGGTCCGGGGTTCAACGAGATGATTGTTTCGGGAGAGGTGGCGCTGTCGTTCACGGCTATTCAGAGCAATATCGGTCATGCCGTCGACAAAGGCGCGGCGGTCGCGTGGGTTCCCATGGAGCTGGTGCCGGCCATCGGCGGCGGCGTGGCTGTTTTCGCACACGCGCAACGGCCCCACGGAGCGCTGCTGTTGGTCGATTTCTTTCTCAGTCCGGAAGGACAGAAAGTGCTCGTGGATATGTTCCGCCACGGTAGTCCGGTGCGTGAGACCGGCTTCAAACGCTGGTACCCGGAAGAGGGTTTCACCACTGCGCAATACGACGAGGCGATGAATCGCTGGCAGAGACTGGTCTCGGAATTTGTGCGCCGATGACCAGAACTGCCGAAAGTACAACGGTCCGATAAAAACACGGCAGAACAATGCGAAGCGGTGCCATAGATCTCCATCATCCTACGTCCCCGCTGAAGTGGCTGGAGAGACCAAGGGCGACAGCAAGGCTCTCGGCGTCGAGGTCACCCACTTGGGAGATGGAACCGTGCAGGTTTCCTCAACGGCGGCCCGAGGTATCGCTGCCGCAGCTGCTGCAAAGTTTGACCGCAGTTGAGCCGTAGGATTTACGGACTCACCCAGTAGTCGGCTGGTCAAGTAGGCAAAGATTTCCCTGCGAGAAGAACTTTTTTTATTTGACATTCCCGTGAAGCGCGGTTTTGTTAGCAGACGCTCGCTGGATCTTGTCAAAATTGAAGATCAGGCCCCGCAATCACGCATTCGCTTTTCGCATCTCTTGAGGCGCATATCACCGCGGGCCTAACTAACCCGCTCGATCACGGCTTGACCGCTTTATCCTATTTGTGATCGACATGGACGATGGAGGGCCAAATCGATGCCGTTGAAAACACAACCCTTGTCGGACAACTTCGCTGTCGCCATTACCGGCGTGGACTTGTCAAAAGAGCTCGACCAAAACCTCTTTGATGAGATTGTCGATGTCTTCGTGAAGAAGCAAGTCCTGGTTTTCCGCGATCAACATATCGAGCCTCAACATCAAGTTTCCTTCAGCCGGAGGTTTGGCCCGTTCGAAATGTTGTATGACGAAGATCAGCGGCTGCCGGGCTTTCCGGAAATCGCCATCCTTTCCAATGAGAAGGTCGACGGTAAATTCATCGGCGTCGTCGCGGCCGGTGATTTCTGGCATTCGGACCAGTCTTACAGACGGGAGCCTTCGCTCGCGACTTTTCTCTATGCCCGCAAACTACCCAAGCACGGCGGCGATACGGAATTCGCCGATATGCACGGCGCCTATGAAAGCCTGCCCGACGACATCAAGAAGCGCCTCGAGGGGCGGACGGGTATCCACCAGCGCAGCAAGCTGGGCAATACACGGGTGGCGGTGACCCGGGAGGGCGGCGAGGAATATTACCAAAGGCGGGCGATGAAGAATGTGCTCCATCCGATCGTCCGCACCCATCCGGTATCGGGGCGCAAGGGTCTTTACTGCTCGCCGCGTTTTACGGTTGGCATAGAGGGCATGGACGACGCCGAGGCGCAGCCGCTGCTCGATACGTTATTCGCTTACCAGACGGCGCCTGGGAACACGTATCGTCACAAATGGACCCTGGGCGATTTCGTGATGTGGGATAATCGCAGCGTCAATCATCAAGCCTGCGGTGGTTATGGGATGGATGACATTCGCTTGCTTCATCGCACATCGACACAAGGAGACGAGCCATTCTAAGTGGAAGGAATAGCCGTTTAAATCGTTCAAGCCGTTCAACCGCTGCGCTCGGTTCAAATCGTTAGAACGAGTCGGTTCTGAACGTTCCGCGACTCCAGGTGTTCCAAACGTTCAATCGCAACGCGGACGGGTAAAGCTTGACGGTCTGACTTGAGTGGTTGCCTTATGCTATACCGGCGGCAGCACAGATCATGGCGCCACCGTTTACACTGTCCTCAATTTCATCTGCTCGAGCATCGCTCGACCGAGCAAACCGTAGGGATTACCGAGTGTCTCGAACATCTCGAAATGGTTGTAGCCTTCGCCTACAAGAAACTTTATCGGCTTTCCCGCTTTTTTCACCGCCGCGGCGAACTCGCGGTTCTGGCGCTGGAACTCGGGGGTTTCGAGCGTGCCGTGAGCGACGATGATCGGGACGAGCAGTTTCTCGAGATGACGTTGTGGTGAGAGTTTCTCGATAATCTCCGGCGTGAACTTCACGTATTTTGCGCGCGCCGAGAGACTCACCGGATAGAGATCATACAAGCCGCTGCAGCAGAGCCCTCCCTTGAGAACATCCGCCGGCAATCCGAAATCCTTCTGCCAGTCGGTTGTGAGAGCAACCGCCGCAAGATGCCCGCCGGACGACGTCCCCGATATGTAAAGGCGATTAGGGTCGCCGCCGAAGCTCGCGGCATTTTTGTGAACCCAAGCAACGGCGCGCCGCACTTGATCAGCCATGACCATGAGATTGCCGTCCACCTCGGGCGCATTGTTGAAGTCGACGGAAATGAAATGTGCGCCCGCATCGACAAAGGTCTCCGCCATATAAGCCGCGCCCTTCGCATTCCCGCTCCGCCATGCACCGCCATGAATAAACATATTGATCGGCGCTTCGGCCTGCTTTGTTACATAAATGTCGACTTTCTCCATCTCGGCCGAGCCATATGCAACACGGCGCGGCTGGCCGAGACGAGCTAAAGCGGCGGCGCTTTTCTGCGCATTGCGCTTGGTGATTTCTGGTTGATTGGGCGCCCACGGCGCCTGGTCATAAGCCACGTCGATCTCTTCCTGGTCGTAATCGAGAAAGACGAGCGGCCCCTTCGGCTTGGCCGTCCTTCGCGGCGGCAGATGGGTCTGCATCTGCTGCCCTAGAGCGGCGCTGGAAAACGTTAGAGCTGCTGTAGCCAGCGCGCCGGAGAGCAGCGAGCGCCGTGTGATTCGGATCGCATCGTTCGCTTCGAAGTTTTTCATGATCGGCCTCCTTTTGACTGACCAGTAAACCCGTTGCGTTGATGGTTCTGTGGGAAGTTCTGAATATAAACGAAAGGCTCGCAGAAACACAACCGAGAAAAGTGTTTGTCCAAAGGATGGTCCTCTGTTTCTTATCCGAGCGATCTTTAGTAAGGATGCAAAGAATCCAATAACAACTGCCAAACAGATCGGAGTGACGGTACCGCCGAAGTATTAAGCAGAGCGGACTGCGTCATCCGATGAGTTATTTTCCATTTTCGATTGGCCATCTCGAACTGTTTCTGCCGAGACAAAACAATCTGCAGGGGAGATTTTTTATGGGAGCAATCATGGCGTCTAGGTTACTTTTCCTGTTTCTTGTCTTGGGTCCGATGGTCTTCATGACCGGTTGTGAGCGTGCAGCGTCGTCGGCCCAAAAAAGCGAGTCGCAGGGTTCAGCCCGGTCGGACCTTTGGCGTGTCTACGATCGGTCCCTCAAGGAAGCCAAGTACATCGATCTGACACACACCCTGACGCCATCAATCCCGGTATGGAAAGGCTTTGCGCAGGCAAAATTCGCTCCGACGATCAATCCTGAAACCAAACACCCTTACAGTTACGAAAAGGATGGCTTCGAGGCGACGCACTACGATTTGCCCACCGACCAATTCGGCACCCAGCTCGATCCGCCGGCGCACTGGGCTCCGGAGTTTCCCGCCATTGACGAGCTGCCGGCGACCTATGCCGTGCGCCCGCTGGCGGTAATTTCCATCGTCGATCAGGTGGCCAAAGAGCCTGGCTATCATCTCCAGCGCTCGGATATCGAGAGGTGGGAGAGACGCAACGGCAAGATTCCGGCGGGTTCGGTGGTGATGGTGCGCTCGGATTGGTCGAAGCGCTGGCCCGATCCGGCGCCGGCAAGCGAGACGGTTTTTCCCGGCGTCTCGTTGGAGGCGCTGCAATTTCTCCACGAGGAACGTCACATCCTATTTCACGGCCACGAGCCGCTCGACACCGACACCACTCCGACCCTCGAAGAGGCTTGGCTGATGCATAACGGCTATGCCCAGGCGGAAGGGGTGGCGAACTTGGACAAGGTCGCCGAGAAGGGTTGTTTAATTACGATCGGGTATCCGAAATTCGCCGGAGGCCTAGGCGGCTACGCGCGCTACATCGCCATCTGCCCGGCGGACTGGAAATACGGCGTATCGGTCGGCGAAGTTGCCGAAGCGCCGCTTCCAGGAGCGACAAGATTCTTCAGTGAGACGACGAGCTCGGCATGCGCGTGCGCAAGTAACGAAAGCGACGCGTATTTCGTCCCAGGCAGTCCACATCGAGCGGGGTCACGCATTAGCCGGCGGGTCAAGTGGGCACAGATTTTCCTGCGGAGAAGAATTTCTTTTT
>DASUVS010000356.1:0-12018 GCA_036378835.1 Binatia bacterium
GTTCGGCAATGCTTCGAGCCGCAATCACGTCTTTGGTTGGGAGAGTGAAGCGGCGGTAGATCATGCGCGTGAACAGGTGGCTTCTTTGATCCATGCCGCATCTCCCCGGGAGATCGTTTTTACCAGCGGTGCCACCGAATCGGATAATATCGCAATCAAAGGAATAGCCGAAACCTATGCGCGGCAGGGCAACCACATCGTTACCTGCGCCATCGAACACAAGGCTGTGCTCGACAGTTGCAAGGCCTTGGAGAGAAAAGGCTATCGAGTAACTTATCTGCCGGTCTGGGCAAATGGCTTGCTCGATCTAAATAGACTTCGGGATGCTCTCACCGATAAGACGATCCTGATTTCGATAATGGCTGCTAACAATGAGATCGGCACTATCGAACCGGTGCGTGAGATTGGAAAGATAGCGAAGGAAAAGGGAATTTTGTTTCATACCGATGCGACCCAGGCGGTAGGCAAGATTCCCGTAAATGTAGAAGATATGGGCATCGACCTGCTCTCGCTGACGGCCCACAAGATCTATGGGCCCAAGGGGGTAGGAGCGCTGTACGTCCGATCATCCAAGCCGCGGGTTAAACTCAATCCGTTGATCGAAGGCGGCGGGCAGGAACGGGGTCTCCGGTCAGGGACTCTCAATGTTCCGGGGATCATCGGTCTAGGCAAAGCTTGTGAAATAGCGCAACAAGATTTGATGGCCGATGGCGAGCGTCTGACCGGATTGAGCGAACGGTTAAAGGCCGGGATTATCGGCCAGCTGGATGAGGTGAGTGTCAATGGTGATCCGTTACAGCGACTGCCGGGGAACTTACATTTGAGCTTTGCCTATATCGAAGGCGAATCGCTCTTGATGGGGCTTAAGGATATTGCTGTCTCAACCGGTTCCGCCTGCACTTCGGCAAGCCTTGAACCTTCCCACGTCTTGCGGGCGATTGGGTTAGAGGAGCATTTAGCTCATTCTTCGATTCGTTTTGGCTTAGGGCGGTTTAATACAGAAGAAGAAGTCGATTATACCGTGCGCCGTATAGTCGAGGAAGTGCGCCGGCTGCGGCAGTTGTCGCCAATTCTTCGCGCCAGAAAGGCGAAATTGCAAAGCCACGCGAATCACAAATCACAGGAGAGTGCCTCCTAGTCATTGGTTTGTATAGGAGAATGGATGTATGGCCGCAGGGATTAGTGTCACCGATCGTGCAGCGGCACGAATTAGAGAATTAGTTACTGCCGAAAACCGCGAAGGGCAAGGGCTCAGAGTCAAAGTAGTCGGCGGCGGCTGTTCGGGACTTCAATATAAGGTAGATTTTGATAGCCCGAAGGGTTCGGACAAAGTGTTCGAGAAAGATGGGGCTAGGGTGCTGGTCGATATGAAGAGCCTGCTTTACCTCACCGGCACAGAGCTGGACTATAAAGAAGAACTGATGCAATCAGGATTTGTCTTTCAAAATCCCAACGTCAAGAAGGCGTGTGGTTGCGGCGCATCTTTTACCGTTTGAGCGTAATGGCAGTGGTCATGGGAAATTACTCTTATGAAAAGCGCTAACAATACGCTGGAGGAATTAGCCGGGCGCGAGTACAGGTACGGGTTCATCACCGATATCGAATCGGATACCGTTCCGCCAGGTTTAAGCGAGGATATCATCCGGCTAATTTCGGCAAAAAAGAACGAACCCGCGTTCATGCTGGAGTGGCGCCTCAAAGCCTACCGGCACTGGGCCAAGTTAGAGAAAGGTCAGGCCGAGCCGAAATGGGCGATGGTTCATTACCCGGCTATAGATTATCAGTCCATAAGCTACTATTCGGCGCCGAAAAATAAAGGGGATGCGCCCAAGAGTTTGGCAGAAGTTGATCCCGAACTTTTGAACACCTATGAAAAACTTGGCATTCCCCTGCGAGAACAGGAGCGTCTTGCCGGAGTAGCAGTGGACGCAGTGTTTGACAGCGTTTCTGTGGCGACGACTTTCAAAGGAAAATTGGCCGAGATGGGGGTAATCTTCTGCGCCTTCTCAGAGGCGCTGCAGAATCACCCTGATTTGATTCAGAAATATTTAGGATCGGTGGTGCCGTATACCGATAACTTTTTTGCTTCTCTGAATTCCGCGGTGTTTACTGATGGTTCGTTTTGTTTCATCCCCAAAGGGGTGCGTTGCCCGATGGAGCTGTCCACCTACTTCCGGATTAACGCCGCCGAAACCGGGCAGTTTGAGCGTACTCTGATCATCGCCGAAGAACGCGCCTCAGTTAGCTATCTTGAAGGTTGCACGGCGCCAATGCGCGACAAAAATCAATTACACGCAGCGGTGGTCGAATTAATCGCACATGACGATGCGCAGATCAAGTATTCAACAGTTCAAAATTGGTATCCGGGGGATGCGCAGGGGCGCGGCGGGATTTACAACTTCGTCACAAAACGTGGCAAATGCCTAGGAAAGCGTTCGAAGATTTCGTGGACTCAAGTGGAAACGGGGTCGGCGATTACCTGGAAGTATCCAAGCTGTTTACTTCAGGGCGATGATTCGGTGGGGGAATTCTATTCGGTTGCCTTGACCAATAACTATCAGCAAGCAGATACCGGCACCAAAATGATTCATCTGGGTAAGAACACCAAGAGCACAATTGTATCAAAAGGCATCTCTGCGGGCCATGGGCAGAATACCTACCGCGGCTTGGTTAAAATCATGAAAGGCGCCACCAATGCGCGGAACTATTCGCAATGCGACTCGCTACTGCTCGGTGACAAATGCGGCGCGCATACCTTTCCGTATCTTGAAGTTCTGAATAGTACGGCGCAAGTCGAGCACGAAGCATCCACTTCAAAAATCGGCGAAGATCAGCTTTTTTACTGCCGGCAACGTGGAATCTCCACGGAAGATGCCGTGAATTTAATCGTCAGTGGATTTTGCAAGCAGGTGTTCCGCGAATTGCCGATGGAGTTTGCGGTTGAAGCTCAGAAGCTACTCGGCGTCAGCCTGGAAGGCAGCGTGGGTTGATAGCTGCGTCGTGAGTAAATGATGACACGCGAAGTCTATTTCGACAACAATGCGACCACGCGGGTGATGCCTGAGGTCTTCGAGGCGATGGCGCCGTTTTATGCCGATTTCTATGGCAATCCGTCGAGCATTCATCGTTTCGGCAGCCAAGTTGGCGAGCGCCTTAGCCAGGCTCGGGGACAAGTCGCGAGTTTGATTGGCGCCGCCGATCCCGTTGAGGTGATTTTTACCAGCTGCGGCACCGAGGGAGATAATGCGGCGATTCGTGGCTTGCTCGAGATGCGGCCGGAGAAGCGCCACATCATTACTACTCAGGTCGAACATCCGGCAATTTTGGGTTTGTGCCAGCACCTGGAGAGGAAGGGCTATCGAGTCACCTGGCTTGGGGTGGATCAGAACGGGATGCTCGATTTGGACGAGCTGTGCGCCGCCATAACCAACGAGACTGCGCTGGTCTCGATTATGTTTGCCAACAATGAAACGGGTGTAATCTTCCCGATTGAGCAAATCGGCGAGATCGTCAAAAGCAAGGGAGTCCCGTTTCACGTTGACGCCGTGCAGGCGGCAGGCAAGCTGACTATCGATATAAAGAAAAGTCCGGTCGATCTTATGACCATATCAGCGCATAAATTTCATGGGCCTAAGGGCGTCGGCGCCCTTTACGTGCGCCGCGGCATTACCTTTTCACCTTTTATCATCGGCGGACATCAGGAGCGCGGCCGGCGGGCCGGAACGGAAAACGTGGCTGGTATTGTCGGTATGGGCAAGGCGGCGGAATTGGCTGTGAAAAATCACCAGGATGATTCCGTAAGGATTCGCGCTTTGCGTGACCAACTGCAGAATTCCTTGCTCCAATCTTGTCCCAGCGCCCGCGTCAACGGCGACAAACTGCAACGACTGCCCAATACTTTAAATATCAGTTTCAGGTACTTGGAAGGAGAATCCATTTTAGTTTTGCTCGATCAACATGGGATTTGCGCTTCAACCGGTTCTGCCTGCACCGCCGGTTCCTCGGAGCCGTCGCATGTTCTGCGCGCGATGAAGACGCCAGCGGACTGGCTGCAAGGCGCGGTTCGATTTAGCTTGAGCCGGTTCAATACAGAAGATGAGGTTCGATTTATCAACGAAAAGATGCCTTCCATCGTCAAAAGGTTAGAGGGACTGTCTGCATTGGGAAAATTAGCCGTTCAAGAACGGAATCGGACCCCCGGATCAGGCAATCCCAGCGGCGTCGGAACAGCAAGGGGGTAGGCGATGAGCCTGATGCAGATTCCTCGAAGGGTGGATTACGGGTTGCGTGCGATCATCTATCTTTCAACTCAGGATCCGGAGAAATGCTGCTCAATTGCCGAAATAGCCCGGCAACAGAATGTGCCAAAAAAGTTTTTGGAGAAAATCATCCAAGATCTTATGCGGCGCGGGTTGATCCGATCTAAACGAGGTTCGTGCGGTGGTTATACGCTCGCTCGCATGCCGGACCAGATATCGTTCTATGACGTTATCGAGGCGCTTGAAGGGCCGATCGCGGTCAATGTATGTATGAATGAGGACCTCAGCTGCGATCAGCTGCCCCGCTGCGCTATGGTGGGAGTCTGGAGTGAAATTCAACAGAAGGTGACGGAGGTGTTTACCCGAACAACTTTGGCAGATTTACGGCGCACTCCGTGTCGGGATAATTTGAGCGCCTCGTCTCTCTCGAGCGCGGCGTGAACAGGCTCAAAAAGTTGGCTAAGGAGGCAGGCCGTAACCGAAAGGGAGGTGATAGTTATGAGCTACGATACCGGGCTTAGCATGGAAGAAAGGGTGACCTCGCTGTTCCAGCCAGACACCCTGATGCCAGAACAGTATCTGGAAACTTTCCGCCGGAAGCTCTATCTCGAGCCCGAGAAAAAGCTCTTGCTCGCGGTTCTTGAAGACGCCATCGCTTGCTTTCAGAAGTACTTGTTTGCCAAGGATGGTAAGGGGAGAGCGCTTTTTCTCGAGGCCGAAGAATGGATCTTGGATGAAGATACCGATTGGCTATTCTCATTTGCCAACCTTTGCGAGATGCTGGGGTTCGAGCCTAGTTATCTTCGCGATGGGCTGATGCGTTGGAAAGCCGAGAAGCTTGAGAGTCATTCCAAGGCCAAAGTTTATCAAATTGCCGTAAGAACAACTCGCCAAAAACGTGAAGTCTCAGCCTCACGCAGATCGACTCAGCGGATGCGTAAAGCCGCAAGCCGTTAGCTGGCTTTACCTGAATTAAGAGAAAGTTGAAGGCGGTGAATGCCCTGCGGTGTTCACCGCCTTCTTTGTGGGCTCATTTTGGCTTGCAAAGCCGGCAAAACGCATTCATAAATCTTTTATGGAGCGTCGCAGATCAAAAAAAAGTTCGGCATTCAGCAGATTTTTCTATCGCCTGAGATATGGACTCGGTGCGTACGTTTTGCGTATCTTCATTTCCATCCTCGGTCGGTTGCCGGATCGTTTGGTGGTGTCCGCTTCAACTTTTTGGGCTTGGATTACGCACAAGCTGCTGTGGAAATATCGGATTCGCATGGAGAAGAATATCTCCGTAGCCGCCGGCGATCGTTTCCCCGACAAAGTCGAGCGGAAGGCAATGGTGTGGCGCATTTGGAAGAGCTTTACGCGCGGGCTCTTTGAGGCCGGTGCGTTAATTCATTTCCCAAAAGAAGCAATCCTCGCAAAAATCCGGGTTGAAGGGGAACAACATCTGCGCGATGCTCTGGCGCGACGAAAAGGAGTGCTTGCTTTGAGCGCGCACCTCGGCAATTTCGCGCTCATTGGCGCGCGATTGGCGGCAGCGGGCTATCCGTTTAGTGTTGTAGTGAAACACCCCAGCAACGATGAATTCGCACGGCTAATCACCCAATATCGGGCGCAAGTAGGAATCGATACGATTGCGGCTAAACCCAGGCGGGAAGCGGTGCGTGCGATTGTCCGGGCACTGCGCGAGAATCGGATTGTACTGGTCGTTGCCGATGAGTTTAAATCCGGCGAGATCACGGTTGAATTCATGGGACAAGCCTTGCCGGCGCCTCGAGGCCCGGCGACTCTGGCTTTGCGCACCGGCGCCGTGACTTTGCCTATGTTTGCCACCCGTCAGCGCGATGACTCTATCGTTCTCGAGATTGGCCGCCCGATCGAAGCCGTGCATCGAGAAAGTCTCGAAGAAACCATTACGGCAACAACGGCGCTTTACACGCGCCATCTTGAGGATGCCATTTACCGCTATCCGGATCAGTGGAGTTGGCTTGGCTTTCCGCGCAAGGGCAGAATCGTGCGCGCGGAGATGTTCAATTCACGGCCATCGAGAACCGAGGCAAATGCTACACATCGAGCATCATAATACTTGGTCCCGTGAGCGAAAGGTCATACTTTCGAATCGAATCCAGGGCTCAATATTGATCTATTCTCGGTTTGCTCCAGGTAGCGCATGAACAGATACTTGTTCTCCAATTCGTCAAGCTTTAACGATGGTAATGTTTTCGGCTGTCCGGGCTCCACCTTAACCGCAATCAAGGTGAGGCGATTGCTGTGCCGAGCGTCAAGAAATCGCGCTCGAAACTCCTCCGGCGTCTGGACCCAGAAGGCATGCGGGTATCCCGCTCCCTTGGCCAGTGACACGGCATCAGCAACGTGAGAAGCGGTTGCGGTACCGCCTGAGGCTTCGTAAACACCGTTATCAAAAAGCAGATGGATCAGATTCGGTGGATTCTGTAGAGCGATAGTTGGCAGCCCGCAAAGGTTCATCAGAAACGCACCATCCCCGTCAATTGCGATCACTTTGCGATGCGGCAACGCCAAGGCAAGGCCGGCTGCGATTGACGAGACTAACCCTAGCGTCCGCGTTTTGAGATTGCCGTCGCTGGGTCGAAGCGCCCACCATTCCCGTGCGCCCCACCCCGTGCAAACCGCCAACGCATCGCCGGTATCGCCGGCGATAGCCTTTAGATAGTCGTAACGTTGCATCATTTCACTCCTAGCACGCTCTTAGTTAAGAGCACTGCAACCGGTCTTTTTGAATCCTCGGCTAGGACCTCGGCGCCGGCGATGGTTTCGCCAATCTCGTCGTTCCTGCGCAGAATGTATGAACGAATCCCCAACGCTTGAAGCACCGGCTCAGTGACCGCGCCCAGAGTGGTGAAGCCGCGATCGCCGATATCACCGGCATAATAAATCAACAGCACAATCGGTATCTGAAACTGCAAACAAGTGGTGGTCAGCGCATTACAGCTGTTCAAGAAACCGGCATTTTGCATAATCAGAGCGGTTTTTCGCCCAGCCAGATAAGCGCCGGCGCAAATGCCGATACCCTCTTCCTCGCGACACAGCGGAATGTGCCGAAGCTCTGAGTCGCTTTCGACGGCCCGAATCACTTCGAGCATCTTTTCGTCCGGCAAAGTGGCGACGAAATCGATGCCGGCTTTCTTGACTCCGCTGACGATTGCCAGGGCGGATCGTCTAGGATCCATTTCTTCCATGAAACGAGACCTCTTTTACTTACTAAGTGAGCGCAGCGGGTTCGATCAGTTGCCCATCTCAATACCTGGGCCACTGGGACGAAATACTGCGTGTCTTTAACCTTGTCAAGGTTGGTTGCTGAGCCTATGCTTGACACAAGGGAGGCAGTGCCTAAAGTGAAATTACCTCGTGAAGCGTCAGAGTCTCCAGCCAGACGGTCTCCGTGGCTGCATAAACACGATTTTGTCGCGGATTAGCATGAGGATAGAGGCAGGCGTTCGGGAGATCAATGAGCGCGTCGATTGGAACTTCTCAATTTGTCTGGAACCATCGACGTGGATGACAAGTTTATCTCGTACGGCGGGTCAAAGGTTTAGAGCCATATCTTGTCTTGGCTTCCACTGCTTTTGTTTACTACTCATCGCATCCTCATCTTTAATGTTCGGATCTCAGGATTCAGCGGCGGGCGAACATCCTGAAACGACCTTCACTGAAGCGCGTAGGATCATGGTCGAACGGGACATTTCCCGACGCGGCATCAAAGACCAGGAGCTCCTTCGGGTTATGGCAACTCTGCCCCGCCACGTATTCGTACCGGAAGAAGTGCGCTCTTCCGCCTACCAAGATCGCCCGCTGCCGATTGGCTCCGGACAAACCATCTCTCAGCCGTACATCGTAGCCTTCATGACGCAGCTGCTGGAGCTTAAAGGACGCGAGCGAGTTCTGGAAATCGGCACCGGTTCAGGCTATCAAACCGCGGTGCTTGCCGCCTTAGCGGAACAAGTCTTCTCAGTAGAGATTCTTGCTGAGTTAAGCGCCGCCGCCGAAAGGACTCTTAAACAGCTGGGGATTCAAAATGTAAAATTAAAAGTCGGCAATGGTTATCACGGGTGGTCCAAGGAGGCGCCGTTCGATGCCATCATGATTACTGCGGCGGGACCCAAAATTCCTCCGCCTCTGTGGAACCAGCTCCGTGAGGGCGGCGTCTTAATCATGCCCTTAGGTAAGGAAGGGCATACTCAACAGTTGATTCGCGCCAGAAAGATCGGCGGCCGACAAGTGATCCAAGAGCACAGCGCCGTTATTTTCGTGCCGTTGACGGGCGGGACGCAGCAGTAGGAGCTTCGTTACCTAGATCGGGACGATCGTTATCAGGGTTAGACTTAGGAAAACGATAGATGACTTCGCCCGGACGGACCAGGTTGAGTTCCTCGCGAGCTAGTTTTTCCAGGTAGTGGTTGTCGTTGCGGACGCGCGAGACCCGCTGTCGCAAAACTTCGTTCTCCTTCTGTAATCGATAATTTTGTTCGTCGATTCTGCTTTTTTCGCCGCGCAATCGCCATAAATGAATCGCGCCGCGCTCTCCAACGACCGTAACCACCGCAAGCAGTAAAATCAGGCCGCCTAGCAGGTAGAGAACGTAACGTTGGGAAATGTGAAATGGTAATCTCATTGGCGCCGTTAATGGCAATATAACATAAATTATGTTTTGCTGCTGCGAAGACATTTTCTTGGAGGTTGCCGATGAAAATCCAACGGGTTCACGCTCGCGAAGTGCTCGATTCTAGAGGCCAGCCTACCGTGGAAGTTGAGGTGATGCTTAGCAACGGATTCACCGGTCGTGCGACGGTTCCTTCCGGTGCGTCGACCGGCATACACGAAGCGATGGAGTTAAGAGACGGGGGCAAGCGATTTCTGGGAAAAGGAGTGGCCAAGGCGGTGTTGCATGTGAATCAAAAGATTGCCCCGCGGCTACGCGGCAAAGAAGCCAAAGAGCAGGGGGCCATCGACGAAATCATGCTCAACCTCGATGGTTCAGCGAACAAGGGTAAGCTCGGCGCCAACGCGATCCTCGGGGTTTCGTTGGCTGTCGCTCACGCGGAAGCCCAAGCGCAAGGTCTTTCTCTCTTTCGTTATTTGGGCGGAAGTCAGGCGAAGACTCTACCCGTCCCCATGCTAAACGTGTTGAACGGTGGTGCTCACGCCGATAACAATGTCGATCTTCAAGAATTTATGATCGTTCCATTTGGCATGAAAAGCTTCAAGGAGGCATTACGAGGAGCGGTGGAAATCTTTCAGACGCTCAAGAGGATTTTACATGACCGCTCGTATTCCACCAGCGTCGGCGACGAAGGCGGTTTTGCGCCGCGTGTGAAAAGCAACAACGAGGCCATCGAACTGCTGCTTGAAGCGATTGCAAACGCCGGTTACAAAGTTGGCTCACAGGTTGCGCTGGCACTGGACGTCGCTTCGAGTGAATTTTTCAGAGACGGCAAATATGTCTTCAAAAAATCCGACGGACGTCAACGTAATCGTGAGGAAATGGTGCGGCTTTATGAGGATTGGGTTAGGCAGTATCCGATCATTTCCATTGAAGATGCCTTCGCTGAAGACGATTGGGAGGGCTGGCAGATGGTGACGCAGGCTCTCGGTAAGAAAGTACAATTGGTCGGCGATGATCTGTTTGTCACCAATAAGGTGCGATTAAAGCGCGGCATCGATTCCGAAGTCGCTAATTCGATCCTGGTGAAAGTGAATCAGATAGGCAGCCTGACAGAAACGTTGGAAACGATGAAATTGGCGAAAGAGGCGGGGTATACAACCATCATGTCTCATCGTTCAGGCGAGACCGAGGATGTAACTATCGCCGACCTTGCAGTGGCGACCAATGCCGGGCAGATTAAAACCGGTGCTCCTTGCCGAGGAGAACGAACTGCAAAATACAACCAGCTGCTCAGAATTGAAGAGGAGTTGGGTAGTCGAGCTGTTTATGCCGGAAAGAAAGCTTTCAATCCCAAACGCGGCAAGTAAATCGCCCGGCTCTCAATCCATCCGCTTGATCCGCCCGCGGCGGGCAAGAGAAAACCTCAAGGAAAAGATTGCTCGGACCGGCGTCATAGCGACCGGGTTGCGCCAAGCGTATCCTGAACTTCGGGTGCCGCTTGACTATGGAACCACCTTTCAGCTTCTGGTTGCTGTCATTCTATCTGCGCAGTGTACCGACGCAGCCGTCAACAAGGTGACGCCGGAGCTTTTTCGGCGCTTTCCAACTCCGGACCGGATGGCCAGCGCACCTTTAGCCGAGATCGAGAGCATGATCCGTCCGCTTGGCTTATTTCGCGCCAAAGCCAGATCACTGAAAGCTTGCGCTCAACAGCTTGGCGAACGATTCAATGGCCAGGTTCCTGGCACGATGGAGGAATTGACCACCTTGGCGGGCGTCGGCAGGAAAACCGCCAACGTCATCTTAGGTCATGCTTTTGATGTACCCGGAATCATCGTTGACACCCATTGTAAACGTGTGTCACGCCGTTTAGGTCTTACCCGCAGCGAAGATCCAGTTCAGATCGAACGCGACTTGAGCAAATTATTGCCGGCTGAAGAATGGACTGGTTTTTCGCACCGACTGATTATCCACGGCCGGCGGATTTGCCATGCTCGGAAGCCAGATTGTAAAGCTTGCATCGTCGAGCGGCTTTGCCCGTCAAGCAGTCTCATATGGGACCGGCCAAATCCGAGAACTCACGCGCATAACCGACAAGTTCACGGGTGATCGAGCCAGCCTTCAGTTCTAACGCCATCAATGCGTCATCCCCGCCGTATTCATTTTCCAATCCTAAAAGGTTCGCACTTCTAATGCCGAACCGGCGGTAATACTCGGGCGCGCCAAGAACCATAGTGAATCCGACGCCTGCTCGAGTAGGACGAGAGCGTTCATGGGAGAGAGTGGAGGCAGTCTGTGGGCCTGGGTAGATAGACGTTCCTTTGACAACGCTGGTACATTCGTAGGCCGAGACGAGTGTTGAGGTAATCTCTTGCGCGGATCATTCGGCTCGGCTTGAGACGGATTCCGTTCAGCGCAACTTTTCCCCATGATGCCGCTGCGGCAAGCGACCGTGTTTTGAAGAAATGCGCCGCCCGAAGTTACTTGCCAATTCTGAGTTCAGTTTCTTCGGATGCCTATCGTTCATGGGGCGGCGGCTTAGGGCCAAACGAAGTTGGGCAAAGTATTATTCTCCAGCACGCGATAATTTGTCAGATCGACCTGTAGCGGTGTCACCGAGACATACCCCTCGTGAACTGCCACGCAATCGGTGCCGTCTTCTTTATCGAAGCCAAGATCATCGCCGCCTATCCAATAATATTTGCCGCCGCGAGGATCGACACGTTCGACAATATTCTCGCTGTAATGGCGCTTTCCCATGCGGGTTAAGCGCCAGCCTTTAAGCTCGGATTTCGGCAGCGGCGGCACGTTGATGTTGAGAAGCGTTTCGGGCGGAATACCCCCGGTATCTTGTATGCTTGATACTAAGAAGCCGGTGAATTCCGCTGCGGCGCGAAAATCAAAATCACGGAATGTAACCAATGACACGGCAATCGACGGAACTGTTAGCAAGGCCCCTTCGATAGCAGCTGAGACGGTCCCGGAATAAATGATGTCATCGCCCAGATTAGGCCCTTTGTTGATGCCGGAAACCACGAGGTTCGGACGAACCGGCAAGAGACCGGTCAATGCCAGTTTCACACAGTCGCTTGGGGTTCCGTTAACTGCCAGACGTCGCGG
>DASUVS010000357.1:0-21980 GCA_036378835.1 Binatia bacterium
AACTGGATCAACGCCTCGCATTGGCGTGTCGCATATTCGATCCCCAATTGAGTTGCCGCGTTATCGTCGTTTTCAACTTTGTTCAACGCTTGCTCCAGCTGCGGCGGAATTCGCGCGCTACATAAAGCCGTGAAGCGGCGAATTTGGGGCGCGGAAACGATCGGCAGAACGCCCGGAATGATCGGCACTTGAACACCTAGTTTCCTGACATCTTCGAAATAGCGGTAATATTGATCGTTATCGAAAAATAATTGGGTGATGATCGCTTGAGCCCCAGCATCAATTTTTTCCTTCAGGTAGCCCAGATCGGAGACCCTGCTTTTAGCTCGCGGATGAATCTCCGGAAAGCCTGCCACGGCAACCGAGAAGTAGCCGAAAGAAATTGCCTCTCGAACCAGTTCCACGGCATGCTGAAAACCATCGGGATGCGGCTGCCAATTCGGCATCCCCGCCGGGGGATCCCCGCCCAAAGCCAGGACATTTTCCAAACCTTTTTGCTGAAGGCGCTTGAGAACTCCGCGAGCATCATCCTTGGATTGACCGACGACAGTCAAATGACACATCGTCTCGAGACCGCATTCGCGATGAATTCGATCCACGAGATCAACGGTTTTTTCGCGCGTGCTTCCGCCCGCCCCGTACGTAACAGAACAAAAAGCGGGTCTCAGCGATTTGATTAATTCGATCTCGCCGAACAGGGCTTCCTCGCCTTTGTCTGTTTTTGGAGGAAAAAATTCAACTGAGAGTGTTAACCCGGGCTGGGCATAAAGGTCAGCTAATTTCACTAAGGAATATTCCTGATGAATACCGTAGCCGGATTGACTACTAATAACACAAGGTTATAAGGGATCACAACCGGGATGGCGAGGGAAGGGAAAGTTTCAGGAGCCGGTTGCCTTGCGCCGCGCGTCGATGGGATCGCACCCGGAGCCGCCCTGACCTGTAATTAGAGGCCGGAGATCTTCTGTATGTTTTAACCACGCCTCTTTGACGTTCTCGGCAACCTCATACAACTCCAAGGTCTCTTTTAAAATCTGCTTGCGGCGCGCGAAATGACCTCCCATGATTGGGTGCCGGGCATGCGCCCGGTCCAACGGCCGTCCCTGATATTCTACACTGGCTCCTAGGAAACTGGCCGCAAGTTGGTATTCCATCTCCTTGATGCGGTCTTTGTCGACTTTGCGAAAGAAAAACCCGATCATCCGGTCGGCAAAGACCCGATCGATGAACGTATCAATGATCTTTCTAAGTTCCGGCTCACCGCCAAGCTGGTCAAAGTAACTATCCATATAAAAACCTTGATTAAACAATCCCGGATTGTGCCTACATCATACCCAGCTGAAGCCGTGCCGCTTCCGACATCTTGCTTGGATCCCAAGGCGGATCCCACACTAAATCAATTTTGACATCAGTCACTCCGGAGAGAGCCTTGACCTTCTCTTCGATTTCCGCCGGCATAGACTGAGCGGCGGGACAATGGGGCGAGGTCAGCGTCATAGTGATTGTTACGGCACCCCCCTCTTCAACGTTGACGTTATAAATCAGCCCGAGCTCGTAAATGTTAACGGGAATTTCTGGGTCGAAACAGGTTCTCAGCGCCTCGAGCACTTCGCTTTCGATAACCAGCTCGTTGATACTTTCCATATTTTACTCCGGAACTAGGCTGCTATGCCATGCCCAACTGCAGCTTCGCAGCTGCAGAGATGCGGCTTTGACTCCAAGGCGGCTCCCAGACCAACTCGACATCGGCTTGTTTTACACCTGGAATGGCAAGCAATTTGGCCGCGATGTCTCGCTTCAAAACTTCTCCCATGCCGCATCCGCGAGCGGTTAGGGTAAATTTAACGCCAGCTCGATACCCATTTTCTGAAGGCGTCACCGAACAGTCGTAAATGAGCCCTAGCTCGACAATATTGACCGGGATCTCAGGGTCAAAACAGGACCTTAGCTGTTCCCAAACACGGCTCTCGATTACTTCGATGTCATTGTCTGAATAGGCGTCGCCGGATTTACCATCGAGGATCGGCTCCAGGCCGATGGCATCCGCATCTTTTCCCTCGACACGAACCATATAACCCCGGTCGGTCATTACCGTGAAACTGCCGCCCAGAGCCTGAGTTAGCCAGACTGTGCTACCGGAGGCTAAGGTTGACTTTTCTCCGCTAGGTATCATGAGCACATCACAATCGCGCTTCACGATCACGGGTTGCTCGGATTGCATAGCATGCTCCTCCTGCGCGAAATTGCATCACTCTGTTGATGCAACCTCGCCGGTTCCCTTCAGTGCCGCATTCACAGTATGCCAAGCCAAACTGGCGCATTTCACCCTCGCTGGAAATTTGCAAACTCCCGACAATATTTTCAGTTTGCCGAGCCGTTCAAAGTCACTCTCGTCCACGCCCATCTCGCCTGTGAGCATCTTATGGACACTGTCGAACACTTCTTCCGCTTCAGCCTCCGATTTGCCCTTCAGCTCGGTGGTCATCATCGAAGCCGAAGCCTTGGAGATGGCGCAGCCGGCCCCCTTGAAGCTGATGTCCCGAATCACTCCATCTGCCAAGTTCACATAGACTGTCACGTGGTCGCCGCACAACGGATTGTAACCCTCGGATCGACGATTGGCATCCGCCATTTCGCGGAAATTGCGGGGACTCTTGTTGTGATCCAAGATCACTTCTTGATAGAGCTCATCCAATTCTGACATTAACTAAACACCTTCAACACCCGATGGATTCCTCGCACCAGCGCATCGACATCCTCCCGATTGTTGTAAAGGGCAAACGAAGCGCGCGCCGTCGCCGGCACACCGAACCGCTGCATCACCGGCATGGCGCAATGATGTCCCGCCCGTATCGCCACTCCTTCTTGGTCGAGAATGGTACCGACATCATGGGCATGGATATGATCGAAAACAAATGACAGAACCCCAGCTTTGTCTTTAGCTGTGCCGATTATCCTGATCGACGGAATCTCCGACAAAGCGTTCGTTGCATAAGCCATTAGATGGTTCTCGTGCGCGCACACCGCTTCCCAGTTAAAACCGTTCAAATAGTCAATGGCCGCGCCCAGTCCTATCCCGCCTGCAATATTGGGCGTCCCTGCTTCGAACTTATAGGGCAGCACGTTGTAGTGAGTCTTCTCGAAAGTCACAAGGCTTATCATATCGCCGCCGCCTTGATACGGCGGCATAGCGTCTAGCAGCTCGGACTTTCCGTAAAGGACCCCTACACCGGTAGGTCCAAAAAGCTTGTGACCGGAAAAGGCGTAAAAGTCGCAGCCGATGTCCCGAACATCCACCTTCAAATGCGGCACCGCTTGCGCGCCATCCAATAACACCGGCACGCCTCGCTCGTGCGCCAGCCGCACGGCTTCTTTCACGGGCACAATAGTTCCCAAAGCATTGGAGATATGTGTCAGGGAAACTAGTTTGGTATTCTCGCTCAATAGACGGCGATATTCATCGAGAACAAACTCGCCATCGTGATTGATCGGCACAACACGAAGGCGCGCGCCGATTTGGCCGCATAACATTTGCCATGGCACGATGTTGGAATGGTGCTCCATGGCTGAGATGACGATTTCATCGCCGGCTTTTAGAAAAGTCCTTCCATAGCTTTGCGCGACCAGATTGATGGCTTCGGTGGTCCCTCGGACGAAAACGATCTCATGCCCATTTTCGGCGTTTATGAACTGACGGATCTTCTCCCGTGACGCTTCATAACTGGAGGTTGCCCGCTCGCTCAGGTAATGAACACCGCGGTGAATGTTGGAGTTTTCCGACTTGTAATAACGATCGAGAGTGTCGATCACAACCTGCGGCTTCTGACTGGTAGCGCCATTATCAAGATACACCAGCGGCTTGCCATGAACCCGCTCTTTGAGAATTGGAAAATCGCGCCGAATCTTTTCGACATCGAAACTTTCATTCCCTGAACGCGGCAATCGTTTTTCCCGAACAGCTTTCATGGTTCTTAGCCTTGGCTCCGTCTAAACTTTGTAAGCAAATAATCATCCAGCCGCGCCCGAAGCGGTGCGATGCGGATGCGCCCTACGAGATCGCTCGCAAATGCGTAGCTTAGAAGACTCTGGGCCTCGGCTCCATCGAGACCGCGCGACCTGAGATAAAAAAGCGCATCTTTGTCGAGCTGTCCGATGGTCGAGCCGTGGCTGCATTTCACGTCATCGGCGTGGATCTCGAGCTGCGGCTTCGTGTTCACCACTGCCTGTTCAGAGAGTAACAAGTTTTTATTGGTCTGCCGAGCATCGGTTTTCTGAGCATCTTTATGTACCAGAATCTTGCCGTTGAACACTGCGTGGGCAGCCCCGCTGAGAATTCCTTTATACAGTTCCCGGCTAGTCGCGCGCGGCTTGGCGTGTTCAATTTCGGTGTGATTGTCGACATGCTGTTTGCCGTCGAGCAGATAGAGACCGTTTAGAACACATTCGGCCCCCTCGCCATCAAGGACCACGTGAATATCGTTGCGGATGAGTGAACCGTTAAGAGTCACCGAATGGGCCGTGAAGCTGCAATCTCGGCTGATATCCGCCTCCAAAGCGGCGATAAGATAGCCGGAACTCGATTCGTTTTGCAGACGGTAATAATCAATTACCGACCCCGCTCCACCGACGACCTCGGTAACAACGTTGGTCAAAGTCGGCTGATCGCCCAGACCGATATAGGATTCAACAACACGCGCCTGGCTTCCCGCTTCGAAAACAATCAAATTCCGCGGGTGCGACATAATTGGATTGCCGCTTCCGAACGAACAGAATACCAGATAAATCGGTTCGCCCAGCGCGAGGCTTTTTGGAATCGAGATAAACGCGCCTTCTGCGGCAAACGCCGTATTCAGAGCAACGAACGCCTGGTCGCGTGAAGTGGATTTCTGCGTTAGAAGCGGCCTGACATTAGCTTCATTTGTCGCCAATACGGCTGAAAGGTTTTTTGCCTGCACGCCAGCCGGCAGCTCGCGGATGGATGAAAATTGCGGGCAAAAAACGCCGTTTACGAAGACGATTCGATTGTACGCCGGGTCGATGAAAGACGGCCCGTAGAGATCCTCCGCGCGCAATAGTTTGGCCTCTCCGTTCGCTACCCCGAAACCGGTTGAAGTGATGGGCTCTACACTGGTATAGCGCCAGTCTTCATGACGTGTAGTTGGAAGTCCTAGCTGAACGAAGTCGTCAATGGCAGCTCGTCGCACATTTCGCAGCCACTCGGGCGTCGTTTCGGATTTCTGTTGAAACCGCTCAAAAGCAGAAAGGAATTGCTGGGTATGGGAATTGACCATATTACTAATTAATCCAAAGTTTCGAACCGGTTATTGCGCAGCCGCCGCTTCAGCTTTGATCCAGTCGTAGCCTTTCACTTCAAGCTCAAGCGCCAGTTCCTTGCTGCCGGATTTTACGATCCGTCCGTCATAGAGGACGTGGATATAGTCTGGCACGATGTAGTTCAACAAGCGTTGGTAGTGCGTGATCACGACCATCGCGCGATCTTCTTGTCGTAGCGCATTGACGCCGCCGGCGACGATCCGGAGCGCATCAATGTCGAGTCCGGAATCGGTTTCATCGAGAATTGCCAACTTTGGATCCAGTACGGCCATCTGCAAAATTTCATTACGCTTCTTCTCGCCGCCGGAGAATCCCTCGTTAAGCGGCCGATTGAGCAGAGCTTGATCCATCTCAACCAGTTTCATCTTTTCTTTGATTAAGGAAAGAAACTCCATCGCATCCAATTCATCTAGTCCTTGATGCTTGCGGATGGCGTTCAAAGCGGCTTTAAGAAAATAGGTCGTGCTAACTCCAGGAATCTCTACGGGGTATTGAAAGGCCAGGAAAATTCCCTCGCGTGCTCTCTCCTCCGGGCTCATCTCCAATAGGTTCTTTCCGTTGTACAGAATCTCGCCCTCGGTGACTTGATAATTCTCCCGGCCCGACAGGACGTGAGCCAACGTGCTCTTGCCTGATCCATTGGGTCCCATAATTCCATGCACTTCGCCGGCGCCGATTGTCAGGTTGATACCGCGAAGAATTTCCTGCCCACCCACCGTCGCCCTGAGATTCTTGATTTCCAACATCGCGATTCCTTCCAACTAGATCAGCCAACTCTCTGAATTGCTGCTTTTTCCAGGCGTTCCTTGAGGCCGTGCCGGTCGGCAATCTCACGAATCGAAACTCCGCCGAGAAACTTAGCCAATAGCGCCTGGGCTTCTTCCCAAATCGATTTTTGCGAGCACACCGAACAATACGAACAGTAGTCGGCCCCCTTTTCCAAGCATTCCATCAAGACTAATGGTCGCTCAACAGCTTCGTAAACGTTTTTGATGCTGATTGTGTTCGGCGGCCTCGCCAGGGTGAATCCGCCTTTCGAGCCAATGTGCGAAGAGACCAGTCCGTCGGCGACGAGATCCTTCATGATTTTTGAAAGATAGAAGGATGGGATATCCTGGCTCTTTTCTATATCGGCCCGGCTGACGATCTTGCCGGAAGGCTGCCCCGCTAGATAGGCGAGCGCGCGAACCGCATAATCCACGCGTCGTCCGACGTTCATCAACGAGCTGCGCTCGCTTCTCGCCCTCGAATTCTTCATGCTCTGCTTTGAATATAGACTCACTAGGTCTTTTATGTCAAGGTAGCGCACTCAAGGATTGTTCGATTGGTGACACGCTTCCGCCCGCGCCGTCTCTGTGCTAAATCGTGATTGAATCCTATGTCTATTCTTAAAGTTGCGCGTCTGGGCCACCCGGTTTTACGAAAAATAACCGAAGCCGTTTCGGAGAAGGAACTCCGCTCCGAAACCACTCGTCAATTCGTCGATGATATGATCGAAACCATGAAGGAATACGATGGCGTCGGTCTGGCCGCCGATCAGGTTCACGTGTCGAAACAGATCGCGGTCCTTGAGGTGGCCGACAATCCGCGTTACCCCGAAAAACCGCTGGTGCCGTTGACTGTCCTTATCAATCCCCTCATCACACCGCTTACCGAAGAGTTCGAAGATGATTGGGAAGGCTGTCTTAGCATTCCCGATATGCGAGGCAAGGTGCCGCGCTACAAATCCATCAGGGTCCAAGCCTTGGACCGTAACGGCGCGCCTTTGGACTTCGTTGCCAACGGATTTCATGCCCGGGTAGTTCAGCATGAGTGGGATCATCTGAATGGTAAAGTCTACCTCGACCGCATGTCCGACTTTTCAACCCTCAGTTTCATCACCGAGTTTGCCCGCTATTGGCTTGGTAAATAGCTGCGATGGACTCGAGTGATTGTCTTTGAAAAACTGAAAGGATAGAGTCGCGCCATGAATTTCCCACAGCTACAGGAGTCTTTTGATCGGCTCATGTCGATGGTCAACCCGGTCATCGGAGGCATACTCGATCGCGCGCTCTCCGGGGCGGATATTTCCGCTGACGAAGCCACCCGGTTGTTCGAGGCAGATGGCGCCGATCTCCCGGCGATGATTTTGGCGGCCAATCATCTGCGCGCCGAAACGGTCGGCGATGTCGTCACCTATGTGGTTAATCGTAATATCAACTTTACCAACGTTTGCGTTAAGGCATGCGGTTTCTGCGCATTTAGCCGAGGCCATCTAGCTGAAGAGGGCTATTTCCTGCCAATTGAAGAAATCATCCGGCGCGGCGAGGAGGCGCGTGAGTTAGGGGCTACGGAGATTTGTGTGCAAGCCGGTTTAGCACCCGGGATTGACGGCCGGCACTACATAAAACTTTGCCGCGCGCTAAAAGAAGCTCTACCCGACATTCATATTCATGGATTTTCTCCCGAAGAAGTGCTGTACGGCTCGAGCCTCTCCGGTCTCTCGGTTCGCGACTATCTCAAAGCATTGAAAGATGCGGGAGTGGGAAGCCTGCCCGGAACCTCTGCGGAAATTCTCGTCGACGATGTTCGCCAACAACTCTCTCCGGGGCGAATCACGACGGCGCAATGGATTGAACTGATTCAGAGCGCTCACGAAATGGGAATCCCAACCACATCGACGATCATGTATGGGCATTTGGAAACGGCGCATCATAAGGCCACCCACCTCCTCATCCTCCGTGATATACAAAAACATACCGGCGGGATTACCGAGTTTGTGCCGCTGAGCTTTGTTTACGAGGAAGCCCCGATCTCTCGTCGAAACAAGATCGCCGGGCTCCGTCCGGGCGCCAGTGGCTCCGAAGTCATGAAAATGTACGCGGTATCGAGATTGATGCTGAATAAATGGATACCGAACTTACAAGTCTCCTGGGTCAAAGAAGGGCCCAAGTTATCGCAGATTGCTTTGCTGGCAGGCGCCAATGATTTTGGCGGCACCCTGATCAACGAAAGCATTTCGACCGCGGCCGGAGCGAGCTATGGACAACTGATGAAGCCGTCACAATTCCGGGGTTTGATCCGGGAAATGGGGCGCATACCCGCTGAACGGTCAACTACGTATAAGGATATAAAGGTATTTGGGACTGAGAATGGTTCTGTCGATCTGCTCGACCAAGTGAACGACCCGTCCGAACGTTTCGGATCTTATCGCAACCTGATTGCTTTAAAAAATTTTCGCTTCAAAGAGTTCTATAGTGAACAGAAACACAAGCATTAAGCCTTTCCGGGCAAACCCCGATACTTCTAAAGGCCGCTCCCGGCATGCAAGGTAATCCTGCGAGTTTCGACGCGATTGGAAACCGTCTAGGTTTCGGCATAGCGGAGAACAATCTTCAACGTTTGCGACTGGTCTGGCACGGTCCGAGGTTTCCGGCTTATCTCTGTTTGAGCATTGCCATCGTCTTGCTGTTTATTTCCGTGCCAATCGTCGAGGCCATTCGCCTGCGCGGCTTCGCCGGCCCGGCAGCCTCTCTGTGGTATTTCCCTCTAATGAATGCGATTCTTTTCGGCATTGCTTGTTACTTGCTAACGTTGAAAAGAAGTATTTTGTTCGATCACCTGGCGCAGGAAATAGTTCTAACGAACCAAAGCCTCTTCAAGCGATCATTGCTGTCTGCCAGCTATTCGGAAATCGAACAAATCAATCTGGGCTTGGATCAAGTGTACAACGGCTTTGCCGTCGCCGGATCGTCAGCGGCACAACAATTTCCCGTTCCGTCGTTGCGCTTGTTCCTGGTTAATGGTGACAGCGTACTGTTGGACCGTGGCAGCCGGGGAAAATTGAAAGAACTCGGCAATCAAATCGGCGAGCGATTGAAAAGGCCTTTCGAAATCGATGTACGATTGGGGCTCCAGAAAATGGCCGTTGTGAAAGCTCACGAGGAAGCCGAACGCGCCAGAATCTGATGTAGTTGTCCAACGGCTTTTTTGACCCCGTCTATAGCCAACTGTTCTGCCGTCAACCAGCGTACACCGCGTTGGCCGATATCACCCAAAGCAAAGATATTTTCACTGAGAGGTTTCTGTGTTTCGTCGAATCGCGCCGACCAGATCACGTCGCCGCGCCGAACATCGATAAGATCTAGGACGAATGCAACTGACGCGGGGCTTTTGACACCCCAATCATCGCCGACGCGCTCGCGGAACCGCTCTATCCTTCCGACCATAATTGCATCAGCGAAAACCATCTCGCCGATTTGCCGCAGACGCGCCGGACCCGGTGCGGCTGGCGTTATTTGCTCGACCTGCTTAACCTCGCTTTCAGCGACAATTTGCCAATTTGGCAAGGAAGCCATTGCCGAATAAACCTGTTTGGCGAGCATTTCGGGGCCGCCGCTCTGCTGCGGCAGCGCTTGGCCGGCGGCATTCGACGTTTCCGGTGGAAGCACAGCGATACGCCTGATCCGACGAGATTCCAAGTCGTTGGAGTGCTTACTTTGCAGGTTTCCCGATCCGAAGCTGCAGCCGGCAAGCAATGTAAGAGCAAGTGCAAGAACCTTTAGCATGTTAATCCGTCACCCTCAATGTCAATACTGAACACTCACTTGGAGCGGCGTTATTCGGCCGCCTTGATTCGAATACCCAATTCGCGAAGTTGCCGGGCATCCACTGTAGATGGCGCTTCCGTCAACAAGCAGACCGCTCGCTGACTCTTTGGGAAGGCAATGACATCCCGCAGAGATTGGGCTCCGCTTAGAAGCATCGCCAAACGATCAATCCCGAACGCAATGCCCCCATGAGGCGGTGCGCCGAAGCTCAAGGCCTCAAGGAAAAATCCGAACTTGGCTTGAGCCTCTTCCGCACCGATTCCCATTAGGCCAAGGATCTTCTTTTGCAACTCCAGCTGATGAATACGGATGCTGCCGCCGCCGATTTCCGTTCCGTTCAATGCAAGATCATAGGCTTTTGAGCGTACTTTTGCCGGTTCGGTATCGAGCAACGACAAATCCTCATCGAGAGGGGCGGTAAACGGATGGTGCAACGCAACGTAACGCTGTTCTTCGGCATCATATTCCATTAACGGGAAGTCGAGTACCCAGACCAGCGCGTATTCATTTTCGCGGATCAGGCCGAACTTCTCACCTAGATACAGCCGCAGGTTTCCCAGGGCATCACAGACCGTCCTTGCCGTGTCAGCGGAGAACAAAATGATGTCACCCAACTGAGCCTCGGCAATTCTCTCAATCTCTCGTTTCTCCGCCTCCGATAGAAACTTGGCGATCGGCGATTGCCACCCTTCATCGGCGATTCTCGTCCATGCGATCCCCTTTGCACCGAACGTCGCCACAAACGGCGTCATATCATCCAGGTCTTTGCGCGACAGCTCTATGCCCCTTGGAATGCGAATACCTTTGACTACGCCGCCTTTGGCAATGGCCGCGGCAAACACTTTGAAATTTGACCCGCGCAGCGCATCGGTAAAGTCCTGCAGCTCCAGACCGAAGCGCATGTCCGGCTTGTCGGAGCCGAACCGACTCATCGCTTCCGTCCAGGTCAGGCGCGGAAAGGGTCGTCCGATATCGATACCTTTCAATTCCCTGAGAAGCAGAACGATCATTCCTTCCACGATGCTGATCACATCGTCCGCCTGGACAAAGGACATTTCCATATCGAGCTGAGTGAACTCGGGCTGCCGGTCGGCGCGGAGATCTTCGTCGCGAAAACATTTGACGATCTGAAAGTAACGATCGATGCCGCCGACCATCAGGATCTGTTTGAATAGTTGCGGCGATTGTGGCAGCGCGTAGAATTTACCTTTGTAGATACGGCTCGGCACCAGATAGTCACGCGCCCCTTCCGGAGTGCTCTTGGTCAGCA
This sequence comes from Binatia bacterium, assembly GCA_036378835.1. Taxonomy (GTDB): domain Bacteria; phylum Desulfobacterota; class Binatia; order UBA9968; family UBA9968; genus WHTF01. The sequence continues at coordinate 11,194 of DASUVS010000357.1, forward strand.
CTGGAGTCTCGACATCGATGAAACCGCGCTCATCCAAATAGTCACGTATCAACTTGGTCATACGATAACGTAGCAGCAGGTGAGCCAAACTGCGTGGCCGTCGTAAGTCGAGATACCGGTACTTCAACCGGGTGTTCTCGTTAGCGTCGGTTTCGTCATCGATTACAAACGGAGGCGGCTGTGAAGCGTTGAGCAGCCGCAATTCGTTGCCCGCAAGTTCGACTTCACCGGTGGCCAGATCAGGATTAAGAGTTTCCGCGGGGCGCCTTGACAGGACACCGCGCACGGCAATCACATCTTCCGAGCGCAGCTGTTTGGCCTTTTCGTGGGCGCAGAGATCCACTTCCGGATTAAAAACGATTTGCGTGATGCCGCTTCGATCCCGTAAATCGACGAAGATGAGCCCGCCATGATCACGTCGCGTATGCACCCAGCCGGTCAGGACCAACTCGCGTCCGACCGCTCCGGCGCGCGGCTCTCCGCAATAGCAACTCCGCTTCCAATCACCGAGCTGATCGCAAAAAACTCTCTCGATTGCCATTTAGTTAGCCTTCCTCGACAACAACGCTTCCTCAACATCGTTCAAACCTATCTCACTCTGCTGCCTCGTTGCCATGTCGCGGAGCAAAGCTACTCCTTTTTCAAGTTCATTATCGCCGATGATGAGAACCGATGATGCATTGAGCTTATCGGCGCGTCTCATTTGGCTTTTGAGGCTTCTAACCTCGCCCTCTAACTCAATGGATAACCCGTTCTGGCGCAGCCGGTGCACCACAGGAAAGGCCCACTGCTGAGCGTTCTCACCGACCCAAACTATATAGACCGCCGGTCCGGAAAGAGCCGAGCTTGTCTTGGAACGCAGTAACATGGTCAAGCGCTCGACACCGATTGCAAAGCCCACGCCTGGAGTCGGCGGGCCGCCGAGTTCCTGAACCAAGCCATCGTAGCGGCCGCCGGCTGCGATGGCGCTCTGCGAGCCTAATTGGTTACTTGTCCACTCGAAGGTAGTGCGGCAATAATAATCCAGGCCACGGACCATGCGCGGGTTCAAATCATAAGCCATGCCCGATTGACGCAGCAGGCGCTGAACTGTTTCAAAATGTCGACGGCACGGGTCACACAACGACTCGAGAATTGAGGGAGCATACTTGGTCTGCTCAATACAGCCTGGCTCCTTGCAATCCAACACTCGAAGCGGATTCCGTTCCATCCGGCGCCGACAATTAGCACAAAGCGCTTCCTCACGCTCCGTCAGAAATGCCAAGAGCCGCTGTCGGTACTTCGGACGGCATTCTGAACAACCCAGCGAATTGAGCTGCAATGCAGCGCCTTCTAGCCCGATGGCAGAAAAATAATCGTTTAAAAGTAGTAGGACTTCGGCATCTATAAACGGATCGCTCCGACCCAATACTTCGGCGCCAATCTGATGGAATTGACGCATCCGGCCTTTTTGCGGCCGCTCGCGGCGAAACATCGGTCCGAGATAATAAAGTTTCTGCACAGGCTCAGTCTTGAACAACTCCGATTCCACATAGGCTCGCACCACGCCCGCAGTGCCCTCAGGGCGTAATGTCAAAAGCGAACTCTTTGCGTCCTGATCGGCGAACGTATACATCTCTTTTTCCACTATATCGGTCGTTTCGCCGAGTGACCGGTTAAAGAGCTCTGTTTTTTCCACAATCGGTATTCGGATTTCGGCAAAGTTATACGCCGTGAAAATCTTGCGTGCCTCTTTTTCGACCCGCTGCCAGAACTCAACTTCATCGGGCAGTATATCCGAAAACCCTTTGATTGCAGTGACTTTCATTGAGCTTTATCGATCCTTTTCGAGATCCAAAACCTGATCGGCCTTGCAGATGCCCCGAGTCATGACTCGCAAGTCATGGCGAGTCGAGCTGCAGACAATGACTTCGCTGGTTTAACGTAAGGGCAATGTGGAGGAACCCGAAAACTCGGTTACATTTAACAACATAAGAAATTATGCAGGTCAAGCAACGCTGATTCTCAAAATTGGAACCTGTTGCGAAGCCGATTCTCCGTTATCCTTGCATCTTGTATCGATAGGCGCGACTACGGCGCGTGCTGCCGTGAAGCTCGGCAAAAAGAAACCCTCGAAAGATCATAAAATAGCTGAGACAGAGACCCATGCCGACTGCCACAATGAAAATTTGCACGACGCCGGGTAGTCCAATCGAAATAGCGCTCAAGATATTAAAGATGCAATAGCCGGCTAGGGTCAGAACGATGTTCGGCAGAAACCACTCTAGCCAATTCTCGACGACAAAATTATAACTATCGCTAATCACCCCAATTCCGGAAGAACGGGTCTGATAAATAAGCTCAGGAGCCGGGTTCAACAGAATATAGACTGCAACTTGAATTAGTGCGAAGAGCAGGCCGCCGTTGGGGGTCGATGCGAGCGCCATCGCCAAGACCCGCATTGGAATCCACAATATAAAAGCGATTCCAAGTAATTCCCATAGATAAACTGTAAAGCCATTGATGAAGTCCTTGAAATCTGCGCGTCGGCCCTCGACTATATTCTTAACCAAGTATAACGCTGAGCTAATACATGCCTGAGTCGCCAAACCTAAAACCAAACCGCCGATCATGCCTAAAGGCGCGACCATGAGTGAAACGATCGACAGCAGCGCCGCATAGGCCCAAGGGGCAAGACTCACGACCCAGTTCTTGAGCAGGCTTTCCCATGAGCGGCGCAAGGCCGTCGCGTAAAGCCATAGAGTCGCTTGTACCGTGCTCATTGACATCCTTATACCAGATAACAGAAAAAATTCTGCTGGGCGGCGAACTACGTCCGGACAATCATTGGCTGGTTATTATCCTCTTTTCGCTTTTTTAAGTCGAAGTTAAACAAGTCGCCTCTTCTAAAACACCAGCCGGAGAATGAAAGATTCATTGCTTCATTATACAGACGTGTAGTCATTTCCTAGCAAACCAGAGCAGCCTGATCCTACAGCCGTACAGAATTGGGTTGTTACTCTAGCCGCCAAATACACAATATCCCCGACTTCTGATCCGCCAACCCACAAGCCAGACCGATTGTATTGAGTGTTTTCAACGGGTTAGCTAGAGCCTGGCAGATCTGATCAACGATGGCGAATTTTTTGCAGCCGAACTTCGATCACTGCCGCGAAAGCGTCCCCTTGAACTGGCAAAATTCTAACAAGGAGAATCTCGGATGAGTTGCACAAAAGCTAGAGGTTATTTCCTCGAGGCAACTCTCAGTTGCTTGAGGAGCCGGCGAAATCTGCAGTGTCCACTCTAAAAAATATTACGGCGCATTTCATAACGATTGATCCGAAATCTCTGCCACGGACAGAAACTTCTGGCGCTAAGATCTGTTCGTTAGTTCAAAGCAGTTCGCTAAGCAAAAAATGATTTACATAGTCACCTACGACGAAACGCGATATCACCGCCAAAACGTCAAGCGGCTGCTTTTGGTGGAATCGAATTTGGGTTTGGAACTCGAACGCGTCACCGGCCTGGTGAGAATGCTAACCGACGGTAACTTCGCCGCGGCTAGTGTAGAGATCGCCGGACAGAGAGACTGGGACGCTAGACGCGTGCGACATCCCGCCATCCGTTCTTACAAGCTGGATTGATTCGCCGGCGGACGCCGCATATTGGCTGATTGTCGCCTCTTGGTCAGAGGTGATCGGGCCGCATAATTTCCTTCCAGTTTCTAACCGCTTAGAAAAGATAGGTTTCAATTCCAACCAGAAGCAACGTCAAACTGATAGCCAATATCTTCTCTTGAGATCGAAAGCGCATCCCGAAAGAACATTCCAAGAGTTGAGTCTCACTAAGCTCTCCGGTGCCCAACATTGCCGCGAGAAAGTTCAAGACACTGGCTGAAGATGCACCCGTTGGCGATGCTATCCCAGCTGTGCTTCGCCAATTAGGTTGTTTGCCGAACCTAGGTTAAGACGGATATGGTCTCTGCGAGATAATCTCGACGGCGGTATATTCATCGGGCAAATTTAGTGGTAGCTTTACCGTGCCAGAGGAAGACATGAGCGCCAACGAGATTTTAGGCCCGACTCCGCTGCTTTCTTCTCGTAATGATAATGCTGGGTCTAGGCTCGCTTGCATCGCGCGGCGTAGCTCGCGTATGCGCCGATGTTCCCATTCGGGTCCTATCTTGACGGATCAAATGTAGTAGCTTCCCTGTGATAAAGGTAAATCCAACTTGAAAGCGATCAGCACAAATGCATACACGGATTAAAATAACCTTTCTTGCCTCACTAGTCGTGATGTTGCTTTGGAGAGCTCTGCCAATCCAGGCTGGGGCGCCCACCGAAGAGATTCGCACAGCTATCGATCAAGGCGTTCAGATCCTTAAATCCGCCAAACTCGATAATAGCAAGCAGCGAGCTCAAGTCATCGATCAATTGCGCGAAATCGTTTACACCCGATTCGATTTCGAGGAAATGGCCAAGCGATCTCTCGGTTCTCACTGGCGGCGACTTAACCCTACACAGCAAAAAGAATTCGTCACCGCGTTCACGGACCTTTTAGAAACGACTTATGCCGACAAGATCGATCTGTATGAGGGGCAGCAGGTCGAATATACCGGTGAGACCATAGACAAGAACTACGCCGAGGTGAACACGAAAGTCATCGGCAAGAATCGGGAAAGCTATTCCGTCGATTACCGCCTCCACCAAGCGGGCGGCAAGTGGAGAATATATGATGTGGTCGCGGAGAACATCAGCTTAGTAAATAACTATCGATCACAATTCAACCGAATCGTGGTCAATTCATCCTTTGAAGAACTCATAAAGAGGATCAAACAGAAATCCAGCTAGCTTAGGTGAGTGAGGCGCAACTTTACTATTCTAACCGCCGCGCGGCATCACGCAGCGACGTCATACAGGGCCAATCTGTAGTATCGCGATTCCCGCTAAGTTTCGGAATGCTCAACTCGGGCAGAGCAAAAGATCGCCGATACGGGGTTTAAAGCCCTGTGGATAACCCGTAACCGCCAGGTTAGGGGATTATTGGCCAATCCTGCCAAAAATTGCCAAAAATGGTAAAAATCGCCGCATCATAAGACTTCGTTAAGGACACGGTTTCAACCCTAACCCCCATAAAATATGAGATTTATGGTGCCCACTTAATAGGCAATTCGCTCGACAGCAGTACTGTACGGCGGGTCGCTGACGGCGAATGTGACTTATCAACAAAGTTATCCACTGCTTTTGTGAACATCAGATTGTTGTCGATTGTCACCGGATCGTGGAGATGACGCAGCCTTCGGAACCTGTGACTGCATTTCTAGTCCAAGGAGATCGCATCGATGGCTGACTATCAGGCGTCGCCCTGTCCATCAGCTTGCAATCTTTCGGCGCATCATTTTGCGAGAGCATAAGTTTACAGAACGCATCCCGGATCGATAAACTTCCAGACAAGTAAGCGCATTAGCCAAGTTGATTTTTTCAAAAAGTCTCAGCTCGTTCTGCAGATGTTTGCTCAGCGGTGTCGGAAAAGAAACCAACCATTTTCCAAACTATTTCGCGTGTTTGGACAGGAGAATTCGCGGCACAACCTTTCCCTCCACGACCCAACACCGTCTTCCATCGAATGACCTTGGATTTTCAAAACGCGTGGCCGCTTTCCCCAATCATCCTTCTCCATGTATTCTTCGAATAAGTAGTGCGGCTCATGAAAATGCCCATCCGAATCGATAATGCGCATAAATGTATCTCCCCATTCTGCAAAATACTGGTTGATCGACAGATTATGGCGAAAGATTTTTACCATCCAGTCGCTGTGATGCCGGCGGCGCAATCTAAAAAAGAATCGTCTTCAGCTTGGCTAAGATGTCAGCGTCCAGCTTGAAGATTCCATCCACCGTAGATTTCATGTCTTCCGCTGTTACCGGCGCCAATCCGAGCTTTGCCTTCTCTGCTTCCGCGATAAATTCTTTGTCTTTGACCGTACCTTGCAGAGCCTTTTGCAGGATCTGCGCGCGATCGGTAGGCGTGCCGGGAGGCAACGCGAGAGTTTTGGTGATCTTGCTTGGATAATGGATGCCGACTTCAATCAGTTGTTTCGCTTCCGGGGTCTTGGCGAGATCGATGGCCAAGGGCACGCGCGGCAGATCCGGAAATGGTTTGGGGACAGTCTGCAACACGATTACCACCGTGCCTGCCTCGATTGCCTTCTGCCATGCTCCACGCATGGTGTCCCAGCCCCAGGTCGTCCCATCGATCTCGCCGCTTTCGGCAGCGAGCCGCATCTCCGCCGTCCCCTTGTATCCGGAGATGATCTGGATCGGCAAGTTCAACGCGGCCTTGATGACTTTGATCACGTTGTCGGTGCCGAAGGCGCCCGGTCCGGTGGTGCCCATCTTCACCGGCGTCTTGGCCGCCATCCATTGTTCCATATTGTTGATGCCGCTCGCTTTGGTTAAGGCGATGGCGCTTTCGTCTCGCGCGACCGCGCCGACAAAAACGAACTTGCGCGCGTCGAATTCGATCCCAGGCTGTCCCATGACTTGATTGAACGCGAAGCCGCCGCTGAAGTGACCGAACGTCAAACCATCGGGCTTGGCGACATTAAAAATGTGATTGGCAGCGAGCAGGCTTCCGGCGCCGGTCATATTATCGACGACAATGGTGGGATGGCCAGGAATATACTTAGGCATGTGCCGCGAAAGCATCCGCGCCAGAGCATCGTAACCGCCGCCGGCCGAAAAACCGACGATGATACGAATCGTTTTCCCCTCATAGAACTGATTCTGGGCCGATACAGGCCTGCTAAAAAAGCAGATGCAAGCGATTATCGCTGTGTTCATTATCAGCTTCTTCATGAACGGCCTCCTTGCAGCCTCGACGTGCAAACCTAATGAAGATGCCACTAGAACGTCAAGCGGAAAACATGGAATCATAAAGTTGACGGTTGATCCGCCACAAGCTACATTGCCAGTCACATTTCGATCACTCCTGTTCCATTCCCCGTGACAAAATACTCAGAAACAAACAGCGCCAGAGACCCCGCGGCAATTATCCGACCCTGGTCTTCTCTCCTGATCCGAGACTATCGCCTGATTTTCATCGCAATCCTGTGCGCCAACACTTCGATGCACATGCGCAATGTGGCGAGCTTATATCATGTCTACCATTTGTCGGGATCGTCGGTGCAGCTTGGTTTGGCGGGATTTTTTCAGGCCCTACCGTTTATATTCTTTGGGTTATTCGGTGGCGTGCTTGCCGACACTTACAATCGAAAAAAACTGATCCTATTCACCGCCGCATTCAATCTGCTGCCCGGATTGGCTCTCGGACTCTTGACCACCACCGGCGTAATTCAGGTCTGGCATATCAATACCTTGAACGTGGTGACATCATCCCTGCAAGTACTCGGCGGTCCATCGCGCCAGGCGATTATACCGAGCCTGGTGCCGCAATCGTATCTTCTAAACGCAGTGACTCTGTCGACCTTGATGATGCAGGGGACGCAGCTAACAGCGCCGGTTTTTGCCGGGTTCATGATCGATTTTTTCGGCGTGGATGCTTCCTATATTGCGGATGCTTTATTGCTGATGCCGGCGATTTGCTGTGTTTTGCTGATACGTAGTTCAGGGCAACCGCATGGCGCGCGCCGACAGGTAAGCTGGCGCAGCCTGATTGAGGGATTCGAGTTCCTCTATCATACGCGTATCATCCTATCGTTGTTTCTTTTGGACTTCTTCGCCGTGCTGTTCGGGTTTTATCGTCCGATACTGCCGATATTTGCAGACGACGTCTACCAAGTCGGCGCTCGAGGACTCGGCGCGCTTTATGCGGCGCCGGCAATCGGAGCTCTTTTTGGCTCGGGCATGTTGCTCGCTCTTGGGGACATCAAGCGCAAAGGAGCCCTGTCGATTGCGGCAACACTGCTCTTTGCCCTGAGCTTGGGGTTCTTGGGATTGTCGAGATGGTTTTGGCTCGGCTTGATAGCGGTCGGCGTTTTGGGATTGGCCGACGCCATCAGTGTAACCATGCGTCGCACGGTTGTGCAGATACTCGCTCCCGACGATATGCGCGGGCGCGCCACCAGCTTTTTAACGGTGTTTGCCCAAACCACCAACGCCCTTGGAGCAGTCATTGCGGGCGGCGGAGCGGCGCTGCTCGGCGCGCCCAACGCCGCGCTGGTGGGCTGCATACTTTGCACGCTCACCGTGCTGGCTGTTTGCTGGGCGATTCCCCAATTGTGGTCGTATCGCTCGGATACGCATTGAGTCGCAAGAGTTCAAACGTTCAACAGTTCAAGCTTGACGTAGAACCCGCTCACTCGCTCACCGGGGTTGAATGGATGCATTTTTTTAACCGCCTGCTAGTGTATGATGTGATTGTCGGTGCGTCGTAGAGATGAATTCCAACCGCATTAGTTCGCAGGAAAAAGCCTTACACAATTTACAAAGTGTCCTCGATCCCGTGCGGGCCCTTGCCCCGAGCGCCGATCTGAGCAGTTTGGAACGCGCCCGATCGCTGGTCGCCAGCAAATTCTCGGAGAACGAACAGGCGCGGGCATCTATCAAGCGCGGCGCCGAAGCCGTTGAGCGCTTGGGTAAACTCGGAATGGATGCCGAGACACTGGCAGCCGCCCTGCTGCTTCCTTTAGTCGAAGAGGGCGTGCTCGATCCGGCGATGACAGAGAAAAGCATTGGCGCTGAGGTTGCCCGCCTGACCCAAGGGGCTCTTCGTCTCGCGAGCCTTAAAGATCTGCGCAAAACCGCAGGCGAGAGTTTACAGGCGAATCGGCTGCGGCAGATGCTTTTGACGATCGCCGAGGAGCCACGGGTTGTGCTTGTCAGCCTGGCACACCAGCTTTGTGCTCTGCGCGCAGCCAGCCATGCTCCGGAACAGATACGACGCGCCCTTGCTCAGGATAGCCTCGAGGTGTTCGCGCCGCTCGCGAACCGGTTGGGCGTGTGGGAGCTCAAACAGGAGCTCGAAGATCTCGCTTTTCGATACTTGGAGCCGGACACCTTTCGACGTATCTCTGACGGCCTCGACCAGAGGCACACGGATCGCGAGCGTTACATCGCGCAGGTTGTTGCGCGATTGCGCGAAGAATTATTTCGGGCTGGGATCAACGCCGAGATCAGCGGTCGCCCCAAGCATGTTTACGGCGTGTGGAACAAGATGCGCCAGAAGGGGCTCGAGATCAGTGATGTCTTCGATGTCCTCGCTTTTCGGATGGTGCTCAATGACGTGAGCGACTGTTATGCCGCACTGGGCGTGGTGCACGGGTTGTGGGAGCCCATCCTGGATGCGTTTGACGACTACATTGCCAAACCCAAAGCCAATGGCTATCAGTCCTTGCACTCGGCCGTGATCGGCCCGGAGGGAGTAACCATCGAGGTGCAAATCCGGACCGTCGCCATGCACCGTCACGCCGATCTGGGGGTGGCGGCCCATTGGCAGTACAAAGAAGGCCTGCCAAGGCGCATCGCGTGGTCGCGCGGATTCCTGGAAGCCGCGCAGAGCACGTCCGATGGCGTAGACATTATCGACCGTTTCAAGCAAGCGGCTTTTCACGATCGAATCTATGTGCTCACGCCGCAGGGTCATATAGTAGATCTCCCGGCTGGCGCCACGCCGCTTGACTTTGCCTACGCAATTCACACCCAAGTGGGCCATCGCTGCCGCGGCGCCAAGGTCGATGGGGTCATTGTCTCGCTTACAACGCCTCTCGCAAGCGGGCAGCAGGTCGAGATCCTGACGGCGCGGGCAGGCCGGCCTAGCCGCGATTGGCTAAACCCCAACCTTGGATATTTAAAAACCGCCTCTGCGCGCTCAAAGGTCCGTCGCTGGCTCACAGAGCAGGATCATGAAGCACATGTAGCCCAGGGTCGGACGGTGCTGGAGCGTGAGCACCGGCGGTTGGGCCTCAGCGAGATTAATATTGCCGAACTCACCAAACGCTTTGAAATGCGGCGGCCCGAAGACCTGCTGGCGGCGCTGGGCCGCGGCGACATCAGCATTGTGCGACTCGGCTATGCGCTTGGCATTCAGGTTCCTCCGCCAGTGCCGAGTACTCCGGCATCATCGCCGCAACCGTCCTCGCGGGCCAGCCTACTGGTCCACGGTGCCAGCAACGTTTTGACGAAGATCGCAGGTTGTTGCAGACCCGTGCCAGGCGAACCCATTGGCGGCTACGTCACCGCGCAGGGAGGCGGCATCTCGATTCACCAGCGCGATTGTCGGAATCTCAAGCAGCTTGCGGAGCTACGACCTCACAAGTTGGTCGAAGTTGCTTGGGGCGAAATAAGCGGGCAGCGTCCTGCCGTCGCGGGAATGCCGCGGAAGCCAGTCTCGGATTGAAAGCAAGTAGGTAATTAAAAACCTGACCATACTAATCTGCTGGTGAAGGCTAGGCGTGATTGCGCGAGCATGCAGCTACTCGCTAAGGGAACGGCCAGGAGGCCAATCCGCGCAAAGACCGGACTCGGAGCCATTCCGATGGGTCCGAGTTCCGACGGAGACGGCAGAAACATTTACTTTACGGGACCGGATCTCTCGTCCCAGGACCCCATGATCCCGGGCGAGACGTTTCGATACATCGGCATTCGGCTGAATAAAAATGCGCGCCGCGCGGGGCACCGTTTTCGCAGCTGCCAAGCACGCGAGAGCGCCAGCGCCGACCGAAGGCCGAATTTTCTTCCTCGATAAACGACCATTACGCCAACGCCATTTCGTTGGCCTTCTTTTGCGTCGGCGCAAAGGACGACGCAAACTTCACGTAGAGCACCCTTCGCGCAACAAGCATTCAGAGCG
>DASUVS010000358.1:0-2047 GCA_036378835.1 Binatia bacterium
CTGCTGCCAGCGCATGACCTCGTTGCCGCGCTGGTTCGCTTCCGGGTTGTAAAACACCTGGTGGGTCACCGGTTTTTTGAAATTCGCGTTGGCTACCGGGTCCTCCATGGGAGAGAGGTCGTGCTCGAACTTTGAATAAAAATATTTGCCCTCGCCGATGCGTTTGGGAGAGTGGCGCGCAAACGGTTCGGGCAGCCGGTAAATCTCGTCGAGCAGCCAGCCGTCGCGGAAGTGAGAATCTAAATCGATAATCGCCATGAAAACTCCTCTTTGGCACAATCAGTATGCGCCCGGCAAGAAAGTCGCCGGCGACAATGCGCTACGCTCCGAAGCTAGTACAGCATCGCTCGTCCGTCAACATATCGAACGATGGACGAGGCATCTGTTCTTGAAGAATCGAACCTTTGAACTGGTTGGCCAGCTAAGCCTTCGAACCATTGGAACGGGCTCGATACGGGGCCGAGCGAAGCTATTAAGCATTCGAGAACGACGAACAATTAGATGTCAATAAGTTTTATGGCTGCGCCCGCTCCTAACTGTCTCGCTTTGAACTGTGGCCTGGCCTTGCATCTCGAACCATGATTCGGAAGTATTGACAAGCTCTTTTATCGACTATATAAAGTCTTTATGAAGACTTTAACGATTACCGATGCTAAGAAGAATCTCGGGCGCTGGCTCGCCGCTGCGGCGCGGGGCGAAGATATCGGCATCGTTTGCGGTTCCGATATCGTCGCGCTCAGGAAGGTCGAGGTCGAGTCCACCGATTACGCTCAGCGGGAGTATGGCGCTCCGCCCGAGCAGGTCGCCGCCCTGGACAAAGCCACCGAGCAGCGCTATCGACGCTTGAAACGAGGCAAAAAGCTTACTTCGGTAACCACTGGAGAGCTTAGGAAGATGCTTGAGTAAGCTTCTTGCCATCGACCCCGCCGTTATCCGCCGCCTGCGCGAGTTACCAAAGAACGAAAGGGTAGAGTGCCTGCTCGCTCTTTGTGATTTAGTGGACGGCTTTGGCCATCCCCACGTGCACAGCGGCTTGGGGATCCGCAAATTGGGCGGCAAGCTCTTCGAATGCCGCGGCAACCGCGATCTGCGATTTATCTTTCAAGACCGAGGCGCGGAGCTTTTTGTTTCCTTTCTCGGCAACCATGACGAGATCAGAACCCTGCTTCGTCAAGGCAGCTATCGTTGATCACTTAAGTCGCGAGTCGTTTAAGATCCTGGTGCAAAAGCTAGACTACTGAGCGTTGAAATTCTCTCCAGGCATTGAGATTGTTAACGACTGGAGCAGAGCGTAGTCATGGAACTACCGGCGCGATTGAAACGGCTTGATCCGGTGACGGTGTTCACGCGGCCAGCCGGATTTGACTAATCTATCACTTCGGCGTTTCGGGAATTCTCGAAACGTGGAAGTTACCCGCCGATATAACTCACACACTATCCGGATTGCGCCCGGCCCGGCACGCGGCGCTGCCTGGTTCGGGTAAGCTCAGGTCTCTAGGGTCAACTAAAAAACACGAATCCAGCCTCCGGCCGGCATCGCCGAATTCGTAATGCGTGTCAGGCGGAATTCGCTACGGGTTCATCACTTCCAGGTGATGAAACTTCCCTGCGCGGTCGTTCCCCCGAGGGGAGATCGCCCAAGTGGGTAGTTGCACCGAGAACAAGTCAATTGACGCTGACCCCATGATCAACGTCGGAATTCCTGCGAAGGGGATCCCCGAAATCACGCCGGTCGTATTGCTCAACGAGCGGCATAGCCATTTCTTGAGCAAACCGGACGAGGCGCACCGTTTAATCCGCGAGTTCGTCGCGGAATGAAGGCATCACGCGGAAACATGAAATTGGATCAGACGAGATCCCGATTTTCTCGATCGGGGAGTGTGCACTGAGTCGCGTGTTCGCGTCACCTGTTCGTGGCGATAACCCTCATGAATCAGACAGACGATCCAGCGTTTCCGTATTCATCCTGCCGATTTATAAGACAGAGCTACACGGAGCAGAACGTGAGAAAGTGAGCCGCTTCAAGCGCCGACCCGGACGTAGACGC
>DASUVS010000359.1:0-6626 GCA_036378835.1 Binatia bacterium
GCGAAGGGAACGGTTGCATCATGGTCGCCGTGCAAAACCATTATCGGGGTTTTAACCCTACGAATTTTTTCGAGAGTGTCGTAGCGGGTTCGAAGCAGCCAAGCAATCGGCAACGAAGGAAAAATCGCCTGCGCCATTTCCCGGATTGAGACGAATGGGCTTTCCAGAATAAGTCCCAGGCTAGTGAATCGGATGGCCATCTCGGCGGCGACCGCCGCGCCAAGCGATCGACCGAACAGGATTAGCCCGCGCGCGGCGGCATCATCTCGCCCCAGCAGATATTTAATTGCCGCCTCCCCGTCGAGATACGTGCCTTTCTCAGAAGCGCTCCCTTCGCTCTGGCCATAACCGCGATAATCAAAAATGAAGATATTAATCTTGATCCGGTCGTGGAGCAGCCTGATATTCAGCAGGCGATCACTGATGTTGCCGGCGTTGCCGTGATACCAAACAAGAGTGGCACGGGCCTCTGGATGCGGGATGAACCATCCATGTAAGCGGATGCCGTCTTGCGCGGTGAAAAGAATGTTTTCAAATGCCAGTCCGACATGACTCGGATCGCGAGCACTAACACGGTCAGGATGGAAAATGAATTTATCCTCGATCCTGCAACCGCCGAAGACTATAGTCATTAGCGCTATGACAAACAGACGATTCAGTCGCAATGAAGACATGGACGTCGCCGACACTGGCGCAGCTTCAATGTTTCTGCTCGCCTCTAAGTTTCCATTCTAGTCCGTCGATGATGCATTCGACGCTGGCCTGGAGGATATCGACCGCGACGCCGACAGTTCCCCAACGATCTTCTCCATCGGAAAAGATGCCTAGAACACGAACCAGTGCGCCGGCGCCATTTTGATCGTCTTCTTGGGGCGGCTCGTATGGCAGCAGCCGAACATCGAATTCCTCCAGCTTGACTTCGGCGAGTTGCGGGAAATGTTTCTCAAGGATTTTGCGCATGGCGTTATCGACTGCGTGAACAGGGCCGCGCCCGGTTGCGGCGACCAGCTCCTGTTCGCCGAAAATTTCGATCAAAACGGAAGCCTCCGTTGAGCTCCGGGGTGCTCCCGGGGTTTGGAAGTCGACCTGATCGTCTATTTTACAGCGGAGCACTCGAAAAGGTTTGAGATAATCATCACGGCGGCGAATCGATCCGAGCTCAAAGGAAGCCCAAGCGCCGTCCAGACGAAAAAAAGCCTCTTTTAAATCCCGCGCCATCGCTAATTCCTCCTTTGAAAATGGCTTGATGGGCCATTGTGCTGTCTACTTACACAGAAGCCCAAAAATTAACATTGGTCAATTTCCAGCTAGTCGCGCTGATCAGCCGTGGTTTATCGTTTGATCATTATCAGAATGTCGGCGCGCGTACGTAACAAGGACGCTGCTGGTCCCTATGATATTCTTTTCAAGCCCGGGTAAGTTTGCTATCATCAGTCACTGGAAATGGAAAAGCAAAGCTTGGACAACAAGCTCCGGGACTTCTTCCTGAATGCGGTTCGCCAGAGTTTCTGGCAACTCGGCATCTATGACGCAACCGTCGCCGGCTACGTCGCTGACGTGTTGACCGATTTTGCTCGCACCGATAGTCTGTATCGCCTCCGTTCGCGGGCAGGCCGAAAGATTGAAAGTGTTGTCGAGATGCTGGCGCATGAATCCGAGCCCCCAGCCAATGAAAACCAACTTCTTCGTGAGCGAGAAACCCGGAAATACGTCGGCGATTATGCGCTCTTCATGAGCGGTATTTTTCGAACTTATGTGGAAGGCCGTGGTTTCCTCGATTATTACATCAAAGAAGGTAGTCGCTCCTACTGGACTGTTTCGGAGTTAGACGTGTCGCTCTACCGCACCGGTTTCATTCTGTTCCAAGAACTTTCAACCAAATTTGAATATTACTCCGGCGCGCTGGATTACACGCGGAAGGCCTATTTTGCCGCGCAACCCGGAGAGGATCCCTTTGCTGGTTTTCTGCGGCAAGTGGACGGTTGGATGAAGGTCAACCTTACTGAAAATTAATTGGAACGCCTGCCATCTGAGCCAGTCTCGTCATCTTTAAAAGATTAACGAATCGTGAAGTGGTTTCTTTTTACGGTACTTGCTTTGATCGTTACTGGATTGCTGTTCGGCGGGTTCCTGGTAGCGCATATTTTTACCGCCAGCTCGGGCAACGCCAAGCCAGTCGAAGTGCGAGTTGAGCAAGGGGAGCCATTTTCGGCCGTGGTCCGCAAACTGCGGGCTCACCGAGTGATTCCAAATGACAAGCTATTCTCATTATGGGCGCGGTTAACCGGTTCGGATAAGAAGATCCAATGGGGTGTTTATCGCTTCGATCCTGCCTTGGCGCCGCAGGAGGTTCTGCATCGCTTGGTTACCGGCAAGCGTGTCTTTCTAATGGTGACGATTCCAGAAGGGTTGACGATCAAAGAAATCGCGGAGCTGCTCGCGAAAATGCAGATCGCCGATCGTGATAAGTTTCTTGCGGCCGCTGCGGACCCGGAGTTATTGGCAACCCTTGGATTAGCTGACAAGGGGCTGGAGGGCTACTTATTTCCGAACACATATCAGTTCACCCCGATGACTTCGGAAAAGGAAATCATCCGCACCATGGCGGAGCAGTTCCGCAAAGCGTCTGAACCCATTTGGGCCCAACTCGGTAGCGATTACAAATTGAGCCGCCACGAGATCATCACTCTAGCATCGATCATTGAAAAAGAAACCGGCATTGAAGCCGAGCGGCCTTTGGTTTCGGCGGTCTTTCACAATCGGCTCAAGCGGAATATGGCATTGCAAAGCGACCCGACTGCGATTTATGGCTTGAAACAGTTTGACGGCAATTTAACCCGCAAAGATCTTAAAGATCAAAATCCTTACAACACCTATCGGATTCCGGCACTGCCACCTGGACCGATTTGCAACCCGAGCCTTGCCTCCATCAAAGCCGCTCTACAACCGGCTGATGTGCCCTACCTGTTCTTTGTTTCGAGGAACGACGGCACCCATGTATTCTCCCAAGATTTGGAGTCGCATAACCAGGCGGTGCGGACCCATCAACCGGTTCGGGAAGTCCCGCCCTTCCAGCGCAAAACGTCTGGCCTGCATTAGGCGCGTTTATGCCATCCGGTCGAAGTGTTATAGTCGACAGTTATGCAAGGGTATCTAGGTAACCAGGATCATGGATCGCCGGAGGATTCTGTTCATCGCCTAGTTAGACACTTGCGTAATCAGGTCGTTCGGGATCTCCTGCTTACTTTTTCTCCGCCGATTTTGACTGTCATCTATTTAGCCGTCTTGTATCCGGGATCATGGATGCCGGCTCTTCCGCTCCTCGTGCTGGTATCGGCGATAATCGTCATCGGGGTGCTCGCGGTTGTTTTTCGATTTCGACGGCGAGTTCCTTCAATCCCGGCGGCAGCGCGTCTGATGGATGATAAGGCACAGGCGCAGGATCGTTTTATAACCCTGACCACGGTACCATCATCGCCCGCGTCCGATCCTATGCTGGCTCGCCTTCGGTGGGAAGCCATGGGAACGTTGAGCCGAGTGGAATTAAGACGCGATTTTCCTTATCGCCTAAAGCAGCCTTTCTACTGGTCGGCGATCAGTTCGCTAGCACTCATCATTCTGTTTCATTTGCTTTTGAACGGCACCCTGACGAAATCGAGCGTTTCGCCGCAGCAGCGAATTCGGCAATTAGCAGAGCAAATGAGTCAACGTGTGCCATTGGCTGAAATCGGCCGTAGCCTGCAGTCCCTAGCCGATAAGCTGGATGACTTGAAAGTTGCATCAGAGGAAAAGCAGTCGCTCATTGAGGAAATCCAGAAGCAAATCGCGCAAGAGCAAGAGACGGAACAGGAGCAGAACAATAAAGATCTCCTAAGTGACGCCAGCAGCACGTTGAAGAGTCTTGAACAAGAGTCAGGCGGTCCCGGCCAAGCGGAACAGCAAAATGCGGGTGGCGGCGTGCAGAGCAACCCTTCGCAAGAGGGTCAAGGGGAGGGAAAAGAGAGCGAAGGCGGCGGCGATTCTAAGAGTGAAGTGTCGGCCCAATTAAACCCGGATATGAAAGACGGAAAATCGGCGCAGGGAAATTCGCAAGGCAAGGGACAAGAGAAAGACTCTGGCCATCAAAAAGAGCAGAAGGCGAATCAACCGGACCCCAGCAATACGGAGAAGACGACCGAGGAGTCCGCAGGTAAAATGAAGGAGAACGCGGAAGGAAGGTCAGGGAAGAATCGTTCTGATGAGATGCCCAAAGACGGACCGCCGGCCGAGCGTTACCGTCAACCGGGCGAGCAGGGTCCGGATAGTATCAAAGGGGCCAAATACGTGACTGTGCAATTACCGGAAGAAATCGCCTCCGGTACTAGCGGCGTAACGGTCTCGAGCAAGGACGGCAAAGAAAGCAAAAATCGACCAAGAGTACCGATAAGCAACGTTCCACTACCCGCTCACATTCCTGAGGCTCCTGCGGAGAAACAGCGAATGCCCCTCGAGTACCGCGATCTTATTCGCTAGATCAGAAAGGCAGCGCGATGGACCCAGAAAAGTTTCAGGAGTCGTTCAAGCGTTTGGAGGCGGAGGTGCGAAAGGTCATCGTCGGTCATGATGACACTATTCGCAAAGTGTTAATCGCATTTTTTGCCGGCGGGCACGTTCTATTGGAAGGGGTGCCGGGTTTGGGGAAGACGTTACTAGTCAAAACGTTGAGCCATGCCCTGGGAGTTTCATTTAAGCGCATTCAATTCACGCCGGATCTGATGCCGTCTGACATCGTCGGGACGCAGGTGTTGGCGGAAATCAATGGCCGCAGAGAGTTCCAGTTCAAACAGGGACCGATCTTCGCCCATGTGGTGCTCGCCGACGAGATCAACCGCGCCACGCCCAAAACGCAATCGGCGGTTTTGGAAGCCATGGAAGAAAAGCAAGTGACCGTTTTCGGCGAATCCCACGCCTTGGAATCGCCGTTTATGGTGCTGGCGACGCAAAATCCGATCGAATTGGAGGGTACATATCCGCTACCCGAGGCTCAGCTTGACCGATTTTTTTTTAAACTTCTGGTGATGCCACCGACGCCAGTCGAACTCAGAGAAATACTGAAGCGAACTACCGGGACCGAAACCGCGGATATGCAAGAAGTCTTGCCCGAAGACGAGGGCAAACTGATTAACGAGATGAAGCAGCTACTGCGGCAAGTCTTGATCGCGCCGCCTATCGAAGATTATGTCGTGCGACTGGTGCACGCGACCCAGCCGCAGCCGCAAAACGCCGCAAACTCACCGGTCAGGCAATACTTGCGCTTTGGCTCAAGCCCGCGCGGCGCGCAATCGGTTATTTTGGGAGCGAAAGGCCACGCTCTGGCCGATGGTCGAGTTCACGTCAGCTACGACGACGTTGAGAATGTTCTCTACCCGGCCCTGCGTCACCGTATGATTTTAAATTTCCAAGCCGAAGCCGAGAACGTCACGGCGGATCAAATCATGGATGAGGTGATGAAGCAGGTGGGGCGGAACTAGCATCCCGAGTTGACCTGTCCCAGCTCTTGCGCAGGAAATTGCTTTATCGCGATTCCAGAAGCGGCAAATTATTCGATCTTGTTTTTAATGGGCGGGATCGATTTCAGATAGTCGGCAATAGCCAACGCATCTTCGCGCCGCATATCTTTATACCCGTGCGGGGTTCCCTGGATGACTTCATGCATAAGGCCTTGAACATTGTCGAAGTCTGGCTTTGTTCCTGTGATTAATAGCTCGGCAATATCTTCGCGTTTCCAATCGCCGATCCCTGTTTCTTTGTCAGGCGTAATGTTCGGCACCTTCTCTCCGAGGGGACCGTCCTTAGCGCCGGCGCCGGCAAGATACAGTGAACTCTTTTGAACGCCGATCGAGTTCCTGGGTGTGTGGCAGTCGCCGCAAATCGAGACATGACGAACCAGATAACGCCCGCGTTCAACACCGCTCTTAGGCGCTTGCGCCGGCGAGTTCGAGGAGCCGCCGAAGAGATTGAGAAAAACAGGCACTCCCACACTGCGCACCAAGGGAACCCACGTTTTCAGATTAGGAGTCGCTTTTTTCACCGGTTTCAAAGTCCTCATGTAGGCGATCAGGGCTTTGAGATCTTCCGGCGCCATTCCCGAATAGGCTTCGTAGGGCATCACAGGTACCAGCCTGCTGCCATCGCGCCTTCTCCCGGCGTTCATAGCGTCGTAGATTTGCCGCTCGCTCCAATCTCCCAGCCCGGTCTCCTTGTCCTGGGTGATGTTTGTGCTGAACACCGTGCCGAATGGAATAGGAAAGGCCCGGCCGCCGGTGTGGTAGGTTTCTTTGGGTACAGTATGACAGGCGCAGCCGCCCGCGATGGCGAAGAGGTACTGGCCTTTCGCGATCAGCTCTTTATCGGCTTGGGCGTACAGTGTAGCTGATGTCAGAAAAAAACCGACGGTTAGGAATAATAGAACTCGCCTCGTCCTCCGCATTCGTAAAACTCGTTGCATGTTTTAACGTGAGGCCTCCTCGCGAAGTTTTTTATCCAAAAAACTCAACGTAGCATGAAACACTCTGTTGATCGGCGCCTGCTCTCCAGTCTCCTCAAGCAAACGAGTGACAATGCCGTTAAGCGCGTCGCATTCGAGC
>DASUVS010000360.1:0-27231 GCA_036378835.1 Binatia bacterium
GCCGCGGGAAGTGTCGTGGCAAACTTGGTCTTGCCAGGGGTCGGAACCATACTGGCGATCGGATTGGGCGCCGGGGCATTTGGAATCGGCGGCGCAGTGGCTGGCGCGGCCACCGGTGGGGCACTTGAGAATCAGCTTTCACCGGGATTACCCAAAGATGAGCTGTTTTTTTATGAAGATGCTTTGAGGCAGGGCCGAACTGTGTTGATTGCCAGGTCGCAGGACGATGATGTGATTGAAAAGGGGAGAGCTGTGATCGAGCGCAACGGTGCGGAAAGCGTTGATGCTGCGCGTGACAAGTGGTGGATCGGAATGCGTGATGCCGAAGAAGCGGAGTATGATGCGCCCGACGGCGACTTTCACAGAAACGAAAGCCGCTACCGCAGCGGCTTTGAAACGGCTCTTCATCCTGATTGCCGCGGTAAAACTTATGACGCTGCAGCACCAAAGCTGCGTGAATTGCGTCCTGACGTTTGTGAGGACGAAACCTTTCGTCGCGGCTATGAACGCGGTCGCGCCTATTATATCGAGCGTGAGAAGGCCACCCCTTAGCACTTAGGCGAATCTTGTAAAGCTGGCCGCACGGCCGTGTTAGTAAGCTGCCGTCCCGGCCCTCCTCCATCTTCGGAATCATTGCTGCGCACAACCGTATCGGTGTCGCTGATGTGAGAAAGACTCGTGTTAACTGTGCCGCAATTGCTACAATCGCTCTTCTCCACTGTGAATCCGGCCGCATATTCAATAACAATCTGTAACCGCTGAATAGGGCCAGCTCTGAGCCTCCAAACAATTAGTTCCTGGCATATCGATTGCTCTACTTACCTTTCGAAGTTTCGAATATAACAACGGATGGCTGTTCATCATAATGAGTCAACTAGAGGAGGAATCAACATGAAAGTTCATTATCTGATATTCACAGCTTTGCTGCTCACGCCTGCCCCTCTCATAGCGGCAGATGGCACCGCCAGGAAGGGCGACACCGATCGAAGTCGCTACAGTGACCGTGATCAGAGAAAAACTTACGATGATGAAGAGCAAAAACTGGAGCAGGCGCTGAAGGCTGGACAGGACAAAAACTTCTACCGGCGAGAGCTGGAGAAGATGGGCTATCAAATTACCTCAGTGAATTATGACAAACCCGATTACGCCGAATACGAGATTGTGAAAGGCACCAATTCATATGAGGCGCAGATAGATTTTGATAAGAGCGGCAAAGCTACAAAGATAGACATTGCTCCGAACCTATGGCGAACAGATTCTACCAAGGCGGCTTTGAGGGGGAAAAAGGTTTCCGCCCCGAAGGGCGCGATAGCCAACCCTGAACGTTACAGCGACCGGGATAGGCGCAAGGCTTACGACAGCGAAGAGGAGAAGCTGGAGAAGACTTTGAAGACGGGTGAAACCAAGCAGACCTATCGCAGCCAGCTCGAGAAGATGGGTTACAAAGTTACTTCAGTCAACGCTGACAAGCCCGATTACGTGGAGTACGAGATCGTCAAAGGCAACGACACCTACGAAGTGCAAATCGACTTCGACAAGAACAGCGGCAAGGCCATCAAAGTCGACGTGACTTCGAATTTGTGGCAAGCGGATGCAACGGATAAGGCGCTCAGCCAGAGACAGGAAAAAGCTGCGAACCGACAGAACTCGAAGCAGAAATGATAGGCAGATCGATGGAAATTCGATTCCGAACCGGGGAGCGCGTTTCCATAAGCGCGCCCCGGCCGACCGCAGGATGTGCCAGCACA
Source organism: Binatia bacterium (assembly GCA_036378835.1). Classification (GTDB taxonomy): domain Bacteria; phylum Desulfobacterota; class Binatia; order UBA9968; family UBA9968; genus WHTF01. The sequence continues at coordinate 1,749 of DASUVS010000360.1, forward strand.
GTTCGAGATGAATGATCGAGTCTGACTAGCAATCGTGGAGGACAACCTATGAGCACTCTTCTGATCATTATTCTAATACTCTTGCTTATCGGAGCTCTTCCGACATGGCCCTATAGCGGCGGTTGGGGATATTTTCCTAGCGGCGGGCTTGGATTGATCTTATTGATCATCATCATCCTTGTGTTGATGGGTCGGCTGTGATCGGTTCCTGAATGCCGCTGGCGACAAGGTCAGCGGCATTTTTTGTTTATGAGAAAGGTTTTACTGTGGTCAGCAGCCATTTTGGGTTTGCTGATCGTCCTGGTTATCATTGCCGCCTTCTTCCTAGATGAGCCGTTACGCCGCCGGACCGAAGCTAAGATAAATGCATCCTTGAAGGGCTATACCGTTCGCATAGAGAAGCTGGATTTTCATCCGATTGGATTTAGTCTCGATCTCGAAAACTCGGTAATTACGCAGGACGCCAATCCTGAACCGGCCGTCGCTGAGATACCGAATCTTACCGCCAGCGTTAACTGGCGGGCTTTGCTCTCCGGCCACGTCGTTGCGGATTTCGAAATAAATAATCCGAAGTTGTTTCTCAACCTCAAGCAATCCCAGAATGAGATAAAGGACGAAACACCGGTTCGAGAGCGAGGCTGGCAAGATGCCGTGCAGGCGATCTATCCGCTCAAGATCAACGAACTCGTCATCACCGGCGGTGAGCTTACCTACGTGGATCAAGGCCAATACCGGCCGCTCGAACTCACTAACGTTAATCTCACGGCCTACAACATTCGCAACGTCAGATCTCAAGAAGGCGAATATCCGTCAGAGGTGTATATCGAAGGTACCGTGTTTAAGAACGGGAAAATTGTTCTTGACGGAAATGCGGATTTTCTTGCCGAGCCCCATATCGCCATTAAAGCGGCGATTAAGGCGGAGCAAATCGAACTGGATTACTTCAGACCCATCACGGAACGCTACAATTTCTCAGTGCGCCGCGGCGTACTGAGCACCAACGGTAGCATCGAATACGCCAAGAACAAGAAAATCATCAGCGTGCCAACGCTCAACGTGCATAATCTGGTGGCCGATTACGTGAATACGAAGCCCGCGACTTCTCCGACTAAGGAACTGTCGAAAAAGGCAGACAAGGTTATTCGAGAGCACAGCAACGAGCCTACCCTCGAATTGGATGTCAACGACGTCAATATTAGCGATAGTGAGTTGGGGATCGTCAACAAGGCAAGCGAGCCCCAGTACCGTCTCTTTGTCACCGGCGCCCAGGTGAAAATTAAAAATCTTAGTAATCAAGGGGAGGATGGCACCGCGACGATTACGGCAAGCGGGACATTCATGAATTCGGGAAAGACCCGTTTGGTGGCGCGCCTAAGACCTAAAGGGAAGAGCCCCAACTTCGATCTGCAGTTAGCCATCGATCAGTCGGAGCTCAAAGCACTCAATCCTTTGCTCCGAGCCTACATCGGCGCCGACGTGGTCGCAGGCCAGTTCTCGTTCTATTCAGAGATCGCAGTTCGTGACGGATCGATCAACGGCTACGTCAAACCTCTGTTCAAAGACATCGACGTTTACGATCCAAAACAAGATCGTAAAAAAGGCATCTTCACCAAGCTGTACGAAGGCATTTTAGGCGGGCTCTCATGGATTCTCGAGAATCGCCCGCGCCAGGAGGTCGCTACGACGACCAAAATCTCCGGCAAACTTTCCGATCCGCAAACCAGCGTGACGGATATGATCCTGGGCCTTGTGCAGAACGCTTTTTTTAGAGCGATACTTCCCGGGTTGGAACGAGAGATCGAAGTGGGCGGCAGGAAAGGGCGCTAAAACCCTGATGTAGATAATATTAAGGCTTTTCTTCTTTCTCGGCTGCCGCTTCCGTCCAATGTGCCACCTCTTCGGCCGACATGATGTTCAAACGGGCATCTTTATAGCCCCAGTCTTCCGTGTCGACGCGAAACTGTGAACGGGAAAGAAGCGGTCCCTGACACACCTGTTCTTCAGTAGACGGCTCATCACACTCCCTCTGCAGGAGAACGATGAGTCTCTGCTTCACCCAGCGAGGAATTTTCGCGCGCTCCGCCGGATATATGAACTCGAACAGGATGACATGGCTCAGAAGCACGCGCCAATGCTCGCCGAACAAGCCGATTAATCGTTCCCAGTCTATGGCATCGCTTTGCGTCCGAATCAGATGGGCGACATCGGCGCCATCGTAGCGTTCTCGCTCCATGATGAAGGCTTTCTGCCAGATCATTTCTTCGGGGGCGCAGAGGAAGACCTGTATCTCGAACACCTCGCTAGGGATGGCGCGTTGGAACCAGCTGTCGGTGACTTTGCACAAGCCATTTCCCGAGCTGAATATCAGGTCGACGTACTCGGTCCGATTGTGGTTGTAAACTTTGCCGAGCCAATGGGAAAATGTCAGCTCTGTCGGATAGCCGCCTTGGGCAAGCGCCTCGAGCGCGGCACGGATGTGCTTTTCAAGCACAAAGATATCCAGATCTCGCACTTCTCTAGAGATGCCGGTAAACTGTTGGAGCGCAAACCCGCCGCTGATTAAAAATGGTACTTCCGCGTGTCGCAAAATCTCCAAAACATCCCGGTAAAAGGCATGGTTCGATTTCTGTTCAGGCGCGACTTGCACGACGGATCACCCTTTCATTTCGCCGCGCCGTTACCGCGGGGTAAATTCAAAATCCGATAGGGCAGTTGGCCGGGAAAACTGTACTCGAGAAGTTTCATAGCAACGTTGTAAACTGGCACTCCGGTTTTGGTTTTTCCTTCAGGAGCGCCATGATGCGCGTGACCGTGAAAGGCAGCCGTTACAGAAAATCGATTTAACGGCTCTTCCAGGCGGCTCGACCCCAAGAACGGATAGATTTCCAGCGGTTCTCCCATCACTGTCGCCGCAATCGGGGAGTAGTGCAACAACGCGATACGATGGGTCGTGCGCAGCTTGGCCAGCGCCGATTCGAGCTTTAGAGCCTCCTCCACAGCCTCGTGCACAAACTTCTTCATAATGGCTTCGCCCCAAGGGGCCAATAGTCGTTCGCCAAAGCCGCCCGCGAATCCTTTGACGCCTGCGAAACCGATTCCCTCCATCTCGCATGCTTCGCCGTCAAGCAGGAGAACGCCGCCATCCGTTAGTATCTTTTGCACTTCATCGATCTTGCCGGATTCAAATTCGTGATTACCCATGACAGCGATGACTGGAATCCGTTTGGTGAGCTCGCTTAATTCTTTTATCAATACGTGAGCTTCTTCAGGCAACCCATAATCAACCAAATCGCCGCACAGCAAAAGTATGTTGGCCTGATCGCTGATCTGAGAAAATAGCGTTCGGAACTTGCCCGCGAAATTACTTTTGCAATGCAGGTCGGCGACCGCGGCGATATGAACCACATTATCGGTCATCGAGGCCAGTGCCAGCAAAGCATATGCCACGGCAGCCGAAGCTCTGAGAAGTGCGCTTTGTAACAAAGGTTTGGAGTCGCCGGTCCTATAGAGAGGAGTCCATCTGAATGGAGATCAGCGGAATCGAATCGTAAACAGTAGTCGGGCTGTCGAACGGGCTACAGCGATGATCTCGCGATCAGGAAAACGCTGCGCCCGTCCGCGCTCGCTCGTTACAGCCTGCTTTCCCAGTCACCAACTTGACGTTCGGCTTCCTCTTTGCTCAGGCCGTATTGCTTTTGAATCTTACCAACTAGCTGGTCGCGCTTACCTTCGATTTGATCGAGTTCATCGTCAGTAAGTTTTCCCCACTGTTCTTTCGCCTTCCCTTTAAATTGTTTCCAATTGCCCTTCATTTGGTCCCAGTTCATCAGGTAGCCCTCCTATAGATGTTTTAGAAATAGGTGTTTAGAAAGAGCAGAAAAAGAGCAATGGATGCCGACAGCAATCGATTGAGCCACCCGGCTGCGAACGTCAGGTACAATTTTCCATGTATCGGAACCGCCTCGAGCAAAGGTTGAGCTGTCTTGTAATTGGCACATACCAGTAGCGCGGACCAGGAGTGGCCATGCATGTTTCTGGCCCGGGGGTTTGATCGCGCTCTCTAAGGAGGACCCGTTGGTTGAGTTCTAGCCTCCTGATGTTTTTCGATTACAGCAATCCTTCTCATGCTGTTCGGCTTCTGCCCGTGAATTAAATGTCTCGCCGCACGAACGACAAGGGAATTCCTCGCCATCGGTTTCCGTGCGCTCCGGTAAGGGTGTGGCATCTTTCATCGCGTCCTCCCGATTTCATATTCAGCAACACATATGCCACCGCCAAACTGATTCTCTTCTTCTGGTTGGAATATCTTTTGCGGAGCTAGGGCGTGGTTTAGGACCTGCCGGTGCCGCGCTCGCAGGTGTATGGTTGCGCTGGCTTGCCGCCAGAACTGGTTTATGCAGCATGCGAATTGCGCTGGCAAATCCTGGGCAATGTTTGATATGAACAGCTGGACAACGTTTTAAGTGAAAGGGGTGAAGCTGAACATGGAACACAACGGCTCAGACAGAGTATCAGACAAAGTAAGAGATCTTGCGTCGCAAATGGGTGAGCGTGCCGGGTCTGCAAAGGAGCAGGCGTCGGAGGCCGCTCGTCGCACGGCGGCCAGAGTCGGTGATCAAATGAAGACCGCGGCGGAACGAGTGAGGCAAACAGGGCCTCGGGTCGAGGCTGCCGTGCACAGCACCGCCGAGACGATTGCCGAGAAGCTGGATCGGGGTGGAGCTTACTTTAGAGAGCGGCAGTACGAAGAGCTTCTTAATAAAGCGACCAGGTATATACGGCAAAATCCCGTGACATCGCTGATCGTCGGCGTCGTCAGCGGTTTATTGCTAGCGCGCAAAATAAAGCGCTAATTGTCGAGTTCGCAGTCACCAGTTTTTCTCAGTTAGAAGAACAACGAGGTAAAGCGTAAAGGACGTCAGATGGAACCATCGCAGAATGAAATTAGACGAGAAATCGAAGCTACGCGCGCGGCTATGGCAGAAAAAATCGAGACGCTTGAAGCACGTGTCGGCGACGTTATCAAGGAAGCGAAACGTTCAGTTGATCCCAAATACCAGACGGAAAAGCGCCCGTGGTTGATGGTCGGCCTGGCGGTGGCAACCGGCTACTTATTCGAAGGAATTATTTTCGGCAAAGCTCCGCCGCGGGGGCGCGGTCGCAAGTTTTCCGTCGATCCCGAACGGCGAGCTTACCTCGAAGGAAAACAGAAAGCCGCTGGCGGCGGAATACTGCGCAGCATAGCGACAGCCGCCGGGGTAGCGCTAGCGCGCGATTATGCAACCAAAATAGTTTCCGGACGGGGTCTGTCTTCACGTCCAAACGAGGGTCGACCGAAAGTTAGATCACCCTACGAGCTGTGATCCGGTAGAACGTGCCAGTCGGGAGTGTATCGAATCTGGCACATAGTTTTGGCCAAATTTTCGAGACAGTCCCATCAGTAGTACAGGTCGATCCACCACGTGCGGTTTCTCGATACTTTAGACTCATTGAAAAGGATCAATGACTGGAATATCTTTTGCCTTTCACGGGTCCAGTTGCAGCTATTGTAATCTCGTCCGGTGCACAGGAGGTAGGTCATGAAGTCGCAACGCGTCAGATGGGAAGGACAGAGTTTTTGGCAGCTAGTATTTGGCCAAAGCAAGGTTAATGGAGCCCGGTACGATGGCGAGAACCTGACCACATCCCCGTGGCGTTGGCCTACTAACACTTACCTGCAGCGGCGGCGGCAGCTGTTGAAAAACAGCCAGGCCTTCGATCAAGCCGACCGGGATGAAGCCGACGGCGGTTTTTATGATACCCGGTATGACACTGGCAATCGGGCTCTTGTTGAATTTCGCGAGCCGGGTTCATTGCGGGGTAATTGAAACTTGATCGAGCTTTCTTTTCTGCCATTCGCTGCAACTTTCGCCCGCTTAGGCATCCTGAGACTGATCCAAAACATTCGGCGATTTTTTGTTTAGCGTCACAACCAGCAGCACTGAGAGCGCCGCAGCGCTCTGACGTAGCGCATCTTTTAAGATTGTTTTTAGGGGGAATGATCCCGGCGGGCATCAATTGATGCGGAGCAGGGATGTACGTTCTATGTCGGTCAAAAAAATACTCGAGCCGGAGAAGAACTGCTGGACGTTCAGCGAAGTAACTCAGTCGGGCCTGCTCATCGATGGCAGGGATTACTACCGCGCATTTTATCAGGCTGCCCGAGGAGCCGAGGATTATATCCTCATCTCCGGTTGGCAGTTCGATAGCGATGTCGCGCTGCTTCGCGGCAGCGATGCCGACGACGCTGCGGATTCCGTACAGTTTCTCACATTCTTGAATAATTTGTGCGAGCAAAACCAACGGTTGCACATTTCCATTCTCGCTTGGGATTTTACAGTGCTCTATAGTCTCGACCGTGAGTGGTTCCAGGATTGGTACTTTAACTGGACGACGAACGAGAGATTCACGTTTTGCTTCGACTGCTGCGAATTTTTCGGTTCCGCGCACCATCAGAAATTTGTCGTGATTGACGGCAAGCTAGCCTTTGTCGGCGGGCTGGATATTTGTTCCGGCCGCTGGGATGATCGCGACCATCCGGTCGACAGTCCGGCTCGTGTTAATTCCGACCAAAACGGCTATGGCCCGTTTCATGACGTTCAGTCTTACCACGTCGGCCCGGCGGCGCAGAAATTGGCAGAACTGTTTGCCGCCCGCTGGAAGTGCGTCACCACGGCCGAACTCACGCTGCCAACGCCGTCTTCGAATTACCAGCTACCTTTTCGACCCACTGTTGCAATTCCGGCAGAATCAATCGCGATCAGCCGAACCCAAGCCGGAACTGCGGGGCAACAAAAGCCGATTCAGGAAATCCGTCGTTTATTTCTTGACGCAATCGATGCCGCAGAGAATTTAATCTATGTCGAGAATCAGTATTTCAGCTCGAATGCGCTGTACAAAGCTCTGGTCGATCGAATGTTGGACGCGCGACGCTCTCATTTGGAAATTGTTCTGATCATCGCCAAAGAAGCCGAAGCTTTTGTTGAGCAGCTTTCGATTGGCGTAGTACAAGAAAAACTGCTTCGGGAACTGCAGAGTGTCGCCGCCGAGACAGGACACTCCTTCGGCATTTATTATCCCGCTTCGGTTCGTGGCGACGGCAAGGAAAGCGCCACGTATATTCATTCGAAGCTTTTCCTGGTAGATGATCGTTTCCTGAGTGTCGGTTCGGCTAACATGAACAATAGAAGCCTGGGACTTGATACGGAACTGAACGTCGCGTGGGAGGCGCCCTCGACTGATAGTGAGGTTGGTCGCGCGATTCGAGCTGCGCGAGTTGACCTTTTGGCCGAACACGTCGGAGTACGAGATCCTCAAGTCATCGAAAATCTAATCCGAAGCCGCGGTCTGGTAAAATATCTGAACACGCTCGCTGACAGCCGCTCTTACCGGCTGCGCCACCACCCGCTCGATATTGTGTCTGAAGATTATTTGTGGGTCACCTCCGTGCTCCCGGAGGGATTGCCATTCGATCCCGAAGGCCCGTTCTATCAGGAAGACCGGTATGAAGGGATTTCCGCCGCTGAGGATTCATTTTTTAGCCGCGGCGTAAGCAATTTGAAAAACTGGTTACTCAGTCTGGGGCAGACATTATCGCCACGATGATTCGTGGAAATTATTTAGGTTCTAAACGCGCGCTGAGCGAGCGATCGTCCCATGCCAAGTGCTGTTTAACAGTTCTCAATTCGCCGCAACGACCGCGCCGCCGGACAAAATAGGGCGCCTAAAGCTGTTATTCGCGATTTCTTGTCCAGCGCGGCAGTTATCACAGCGGCTGCAATCGGAGTCCACTTCCTCGTCAAAGTACTCCAGCAGATAACGCATCCGGCAAGTGGTAATCTGGCCAAACAACATCATCGCGTCTAGACGTTGCCGATCGCCGTTGTGACGCTGTTCGTATTCTTCGAGAAACGCGGCGAACTCTCCGTCCGTGTTGAAATCGCGGATTTTGCTAACGTGAGGTTTGCGCTGAACTATTCCCGTACTTTCCAACAGTGCGAGAATAACCTTGACGCGTTTCTCCGTCAGATCGGTAATTTCCGCCAGCCACTGCTCCGCGCTGCTATCTGCCAAATCTTCCGGTCGAGGCATCTGCTCCAGTGTCCGATACAGGGCCAACGACTCATCTCGTCGCGGATATTTGCCGCCGAGAAAATAGGATTGAACGCGCCGATCCTCAAGCCGATAAAACAGGATTGCCCGCGCCGGCTTACCATCGCGTCCGGCCCTTCCGGTCTCCTGCACATAAGTTTCGATCGAATCCGGGACCGCATAATGAATTACAAAACGAATATCCTGCTTATCGATACCCAAGCCAAATGCCTTGGTTGCGACCATCACATCGATCTCGTTGGCCATAAAGGCTTGTTGGTTGGTTTCGCGCAGCGTCATCTTCATCCGGCCGTGATACTGACCGGCGCGAAATCCTTCGTCACTCAACCATTTGCATAGAGCATCGACCTGTTTCACGGTGGGCACATAGATAATCCCGGCGCCGCCCGACTCTTCCCGTAGCAGTTCTCTCAGCCGATCTTGCTTGACCTCCTCGTTGACCGTGCGAATCACCTCGAACGCAAGATTTTTTCGTTCAATGCCGATGCCGATTACCTCGGCGTCCTGAATATCGAGCTGCTTTAAAATATCGGCCGCCACATCATCAGTGGCCGTGGCTGTCAGAGCCAGCACCGGCGGACCCCCGAGTTCTCTGATAGTATTACGCAGCGAAAGATAAGCCGGGCGAAAATCATGTCCCCACTGCGAAACGCAATGAGCTTCATCGACAACCACCAGCGACACACCGCCTTTTTTTAGGATCTTCAAATAGCCTGCGTTCTCCAATCGCTCCGGGGTGACGTAAATCAGCTCTGCTTGTCTACTTTGAATCGCCTTGATGTTTTCTTCCTCTTCGCTGGCAGTCAGTGTCGAATTCAATTCCGCCGCAGGAATGCTTCGTTCCAGAAGCTTTTCCTGCTGATCCTGCATCAGTGAAATTAGAGGAGAGATGACCAAAACCGCACGTGGAAGAAATAACGCAGGCAGCTGATAGCAGAGCGATTTGCCGCCTCCCGTAGGTAGGATCCCCAACGTGTTCCTTCCCTCGAGCACCGCCTGAATGAGCTTGCGCTGCCCGGCGCGGTAATGCCTGATACCGAAACGCCTCTTGGCCTTTTGCTCGTTGATATCGTTCCACTCCCATGGTGCGTTCATACGTGCTTCTCCCGCTTTTAATTTACTTGGTTAATGATGGGTGTTGCGATCGGCTGCTGCTGGTATGTTTTAATCGCTCCAGTACCGCGAGCGGCCGTAGTGTCGATAGAGACGCGATTCGTAGTCACGATCGAGAGCGGTTGTATCATCGTATTCGGGACTGGTTTTTATCTGTTCCTGGGTGAGATCGACGTAGACTCTGGAATCGACCTCGACCATGTCTTTGACCCATTCCGGCGAGATCAGCACTTTCTTACCCGGCAACCAGTTGGTCGTGTCGATGAGTAAATAACGAATCACCCAGTTCTGATCATCGATGATGAAATCATCCAAGTGGCCGAGATCGCCATCGGTGGTTTCTATGTAAGAGCCGATTATATCTTCGGTGCTGCGCAGATGGATGTCCTCGGAGCCAGCTGGGCGGCCTGGCACGGCGGTTTCCACCCCGCTTGCAGCTATCCCTGCAGGATCGATCGCCGCCGGATTCGCGAGCGCTGCAGTCGCCCAGTAATAGGGAAAGTTGTAGTAGTCGTAAAAACTGCTCTCATGCTGGCGCGACACCGGCTTATCGGTGTCGATGCTCGGGCTATTTGCAATTTGTTGTCGGGTAAGATTGACGTTGAAAATGTTACCATCCCAATCCACTGCGCCGAAGGAGATCGGCGGTATCAGAACTTTCCTGCCACTCAGCCAGGTTCCGGTATGGGCAACCAGATATCGGATCGTCCAGTTGTCGTCGTCAAAGAAAAACTCCACCACGTTGCCGATTTCGCCATCCTTAGCGCCGATCGAAAATTTTCTCAGGCTCTCTACCCGTCTCAGCATGGCTTCCACATACGTATAGTCGCAGAGGCGGAACTGTGATTGTGCAACGAAGATGCCAGTCGGGCGCTGCCTTTTTACCTGGGCCGGAGTGTGTTCCGTTGTTCGGAGATGGCCCTCAGACGGGGCACGCAGGAATTGGCGGTGTATCGAAAATGCGACGAATCAAAGCTGAATCTCGAATTGGATGTTTAGCTGTTCAGTAAACATGCCCAAGGGACGGTGCCTCGACCGAAGGATAACGGCACCTTTTTCAATTTACGGCAGGAAATCTCCACCAATTGATGGAGGATCGTCGCTCGGTCGCCAACAGAAACGATTCTGGACTCATTTTTGCGGGGCCTACAAAGCTATGGCGGGCAAAATCCTCATTGTCGAAGACGATACGATCACACGAAGAAACCTATCCGTCTTGCTCAGTGATGAGGGCTATGACGTAGATCAGGCAGGTGATGGAGTTCAGGCGCTTGAAATCCTTGCCGCACAACCTTTCGATCTAGTGTTGTCGGATATCGTGATGCCGCGGATGGACGGCCTCAAACTGCTGCAGCAGCTTCAGTTCGTGGCGCCACAAATGCCCGTCATGATCATGACGAGCTATGTATCGGATTCACTTTCAACTGTCCCCGCCGGCGCGGCCGAGTTCATTCGAAAGCCGTTCGTATTGGACGACTTTCTGTTCAAGGTGCAGCGGGCACTTGATAAGACAGTCCAAGCCCCGAGCCTGTGAATCTAATGTGTAGGAACTGTACGCACAGGCAGTTTCAATCTCGCGCGCCGTTTACCCCCCATGGTATGTGTCACAAGCCGACGATGGCGCGGGATCGGCTGAATTGTAAGCGGCAGCCGTGGTGTGTTGCGCGCTGAAAATCTCTCACTGAGAAGTCCCCACAACAAAATAGATCCGCGTGGAGATGGATTCGAAATTTCATCCGGCCGTCTTAGCACCGATCACGCCTCCGGAAGGCATAGCGAGGCGACCGGCATCGGTCAGCGCGCCGAAACAGCTTGCCTCGGCCGTGTAACGCTTCCTTTTACTTCATGTCACGTAGAGTCGTCCTGCTCATGAGAGGCAATTCGGTCCAACAACTCCCGAACCTCCTGATCGCTGGTCTGCTCAAAGTCCGAATACCAGGCGCCAACAGCCATAAACGGCTCCGGCGTTGCAAGGCAAATCACCTCATCGACTTCGTTGTGTAAATCGGCGCAAGTCTCGGCAGCGGCCACAGGCACGGCAACGACGATCTTCGATGGCTGCATCCCTCGCAGCGCCCGCGCCGCCGCGCGCATCGTCGATCCGGTTGCCAGGCCGTCATCGATGAGAATCACCGTCCGACCTCGAGCATCGGGAGCCGCCCGAGCTCCATGGTACAGCCGTTCGCGCCGTTGTAACTCCTGCTCTTCCCGCTTGGCCACCTCATCGATTGCCGAACTCGAAATTTGCATCTGGCTGGTGACTTCCTCGTTGAGAACGCGAACTCCGCCGGGGGCGATTGCCCCCATGGCTAGTTCTTCGTGGCCCGGGACGCCCAGCTTGCGCACCAAAAAAACATCCAGGGGAGCACGCAGGGCGCGGGCAACTTCAAATGCCACGGGTACCCCGCCGCGCGGCAGGGCCAGCACCAGGACATCCGAACGATTCGAATAAGTGGCTAGTTGGGTTGCGAGCTTCTTGCCTGCCTGGCGCCGATCCGAAAAAGGTATGGTTACGGGATGGCTCGATCGAGATTTGCCAAACACGAGAATACCTCCGTACGAATCGTTGTGCGGCGGCGTTTCAGTAAGTGTATCCCGGCGCAAAGCCCATGCCATAAGAAGGATGATCGCGCGTTTGGCTCACCGTATTCGATTGATTTAACTAAACTTGGGACAGTGGAAATCCGTGTCCGGGCGATGCACATCGCGAACGCTTTGAAGTCGGCTTCCGACGACCGAAAAAACTCACGTCTTAAACGATGCGCGCCGGATAAGGTCGCCTCGGCCTCAAGGGGTGCCTAAACATCGTGCAGTTCTAGACTTAGAATCACTCCCTCGTTAGGACGCAGTTGAAGTCTTTCGGCAACGGGCTCGCTATTGCGATCGATCCCGGTGGTTAAATTTATCCTGCCACGAAGACCGGCGTGCTCGAATGTTCTCGGCTCGCCGGTGAAATTTAGCACGATCAAAAAATTTTCCGACCGGGAGCGGCGGCTGTAAGCCAGCACATGATCGTCGCACAAAACCTTCCCATAGGCACCGCTGTGCAGTGCTGGCTGCTCGGCGCGTAGCGCGATCAAGCGCCGGTACAGACTGAGAACTGAGTCGGCTTCCTGACTTTCGACGGCAACATTAAACCGTTGGAAATCACTGGCTACCGGCAGCCAAGGAGTGGCTGTGGAGAAGCCCGCGTGATAGCTCGAATCCCATTGCATCGGCGAGCGTTCCGGATCTCGTCCTAAGCCGAGGGAAGGAACGTTTAATTCCCAGGGATCTTTGACCAGCTCAGCCGGTATTGGAACATCCTGCATGCCAATCTCATCGCCGTAATAAAGGGTCGGTGTGCCACGCAACGTGAGCAGAAGCATCGCCGCAACGCGCGCTTGAGCCCTGCCGACGCGGGTGGCAATTCGATGACGGTCGTGATTTCCCAGCACCCAGTTGGGCCAATGATCAGGTCCGAGCAGTGACTCGTAAATTTGGATTGCGCGATGCACCTCGCGAGCGGTCCATGGACTCGTGATCAAAGCAAAATTAAAAGGCAGATGGACTCCGGCACCATAGTAGGCAACGATACGCTCCAAAGAAAGATAGGCTTCGCCGATGATTACGCAATCTTCGTATTGATCGACGACTCGCCGCATGCGGCGGAGGACGGCTGCGGTATCGGGATGATCTCTGGAGTGGACCGGCAGATAACGAAAATACGGGCCCGCGGCCGGATCCCAAGTTAGGTTCAACGGATTGTCTCGAAACTCGGGGTCTTTCATCAAGTGAGCGATCGAATCTACGCGGAAACCGTTGACGCCGCGATCAAGCCAAAATCTCAGCACATCGAGCATCGATTTCTGTAGAGCAGGATTGCGCCAGTTCAGATCCGGCTGCTCTTTCAAATAGGAGTGCAAATAATATTGCCCGCTGTTTTCATCCCATTCCCAAGCGCTCCCACCAAATGCGCTCAACCAGTTGTTGGGCGGGCCGCCGCCCGGCGCTGGATCGCGCCAGATATACCAGTCGCGAAAGGGGTTGTTTCGAGCAGATCTCGACTCGAGAAACCAGAAGTGTTGGTCCGAACTGTGGTTGGGGACGTAATCCAACAAAACTTTTAAGCCTAAACGATGCGCTTCACTGATCAGCGCGTCGAAATCACCGAGGCTGCCAAACAGCGGATGAATTTCGGTGAAATCCGATATGTCATAACCAAAATCAACCATGGGCGAAGGATAGATCGGCGACAGCCAGACCGCATCGACGCCGAGCCACTGGCAGTAATCAAGCCGGCTGATAATTCCCCGCAGGTCGCCGCTGCCGTCGCCATTACTGTCCATGAATGACAGCGGATAGATTTGGTAGATTAAACCCTTTTGCCACCAAAGGGCGTCGGCGGAATGACCTGCAGCTGAAACAACCGGGGCGGAGGGAATCATCTCATGCGGTTATCTATCATCACGTATGCGCAATCGCGCGCAAACCTTTCGCTCCGTTCGCCGCGACTTTTACCGGTGCTTTACTGTCCGAAGTGATGCCGGCTTTCAGCAGCTTCAGTACAGCCGCCTCTTCCGGCTCGAGGCCATGTGAGTCGGTGATCTCTTTCTTGAGTCGCCGGCGTAAAGCGCGCAACAACGAGCCGTCCGTATAGGACTGAATAACCGCCGGATGAATATAGCATTTACGGCAAACCGCTTTGGTATTGCCCAACTTCTTGGCAACGCCTTCGATGGCCTGAACTATATTGCGTTTGCTTTCGGAATCAGAAGCAGCGGTTTCGAATTTTTGCAACGCTTGCGCCGCCAACACCGTCCCCGCCCAGGTGCGGAAATCCTTGGTGCTAAATTCTTCGCCGGCAACTTGCCGGATGTACTCGTTAACATCGCTGGAATCTATAGTGCGCCGCTCGCCATCATCGTCGACGTATTGAAACAGCTCGTAACCCGGCAGATCCTGACAACGCTTGATGATCTTGGCCAAGCGCTTGTCACTGATATCGAGCGCATGTTGGACGCCGCTCTTGCCGCGAAACTCAAAACGAATTGTCGAACCCGAGACATTGACGTGACGATTGCGCAGGGTTGCCAATCCGAACGACTTGTTTTGCCGGGCGTACTCCTCATTGCCGACACGGATGTGACTGGTTTCGAGCAGTCTCACCACGGTTGCGAGGATTTTATCACGAGGCAATCCGGGTAAACGCAGGTCGTTGTCAACTCTTTGGCGAATGAGCGGCAACGCTTTGGCAAACGCTAGAATACGACCGTATTTGTTTTCATCCCGGACCTCGCGCCAGCGAGGGTGATAACGATGCTGTTTTCTGCCCTTGGCATCTCGCCCGGTGGCTTGGAGGTGGCCATTAGGAAGCGGACAGATCCAAACCTCACGCCATGCCGGCGGTATCGCCAAAGATTTAATGCGTTGCAGTTCTCCCGGATCACGAATGACTTTGCCTGACGGATCGATATACTGGAATGCCGCGCCACGCCTTTGGCGTGAAATGCCGGGCTTATCATCGGTTACATAGCGCAGGCTGGCAGCCTTGGCCGACTCGAGTGGATCCGGCGACACGATCGCGCCGAGCCGCTTTCCCGCCGGCTTCCGGGTTAAGGCGAGATCGGCCTTCATTGTGTTCGAGACTTTAAAAGAGAACCCGCGTAGTCGGCTCTAAGAGGAGAGGACGCGTGATCACAGCGATGATGGTTATTGTGCATGGGGTCAGAGTTGATTCGAGTGTCAGCGGCTCGGCCCCTGAGCTGGGCCGAGCCGCTACTGTTCGCGCGGGCTCAGCTGCTGTAGCGCGAATAGCCATCGCCGCGATCACTTTGATCATGGCCCTCGAGCTTCACCAGCTTGTTATAAAGACCGATGATCAACCAGGTGGGAACCCACTGTCCGATGAAGTTCCCCCACTTGCCCCGACCGCCGATCTGCATCGCCAGTGATAGCGCCATTGCCCCAATCGCAACTCCTAAGAACGCCGAAGATGGTATCGCGCCGGTATATTTCTCTACCGATTTGGTAAACTGATCCTCTGTCCTGCTGGGCTCTTGTGATTGCCCTCCATAAGCTCCTTCATAATTATCCATGAATAACCCTCCTTCAATTTGATGACGGTTTAGCGAACGATAACTCGAAACGTTTATTTCTTCTCAGCGCAGAACATTTTAGGAGAGCAAAACACATACCAGCACCAAATCTCGATCGCGACATTGATGGTCTTCAGATTTTTCCAACTTGGACAACCGGCCGATCTTACGATCGAGGCAGCTCGAAGACCGTAGTCTTAACTCTGAGACGATGGTTCAATTTTCCGTGGTATGAAGAAACGGAGAGTGTGCATTTAAGTCGATGACGGAACCGGCCAGAGGAAAGAGCCTTCCGCGCGATCTGGACTCAGTCAACGCGCTGGGGCATCGTCGCAGTGGCAGAGGGCGAACTGTGGCGGCGATCTCTTGAAGACGCTAATTTGATTCTAAAAGGAGCGCCTCGATCACGTAACCACACGATCGCCTCGCCAGCGTTCGCTGGAATTGCGGGGATCTCAAGCATTGCGTCGCGCGACAATCCTGCAAGTTGGCTGAAGGCGGTCGCTCCGGATGGATCGAGAGCCAATACAATGTTCACCGCTGACCAGAGGGAGCGCGCGACAGCGGCGGGATTCCCCGTCACGCACATCATTCCTTCAAACTGTTGAGGAATATCGAGCGGCGCCGGCTGCCATGATCTAGATAATACATCCTGAGCTTCATCGACAATGATCCAATGAGGATGGCCGGTCCTGGCGCGAAGCTGTTGAATGCGCGCAAACAGCTCTTGAATAAAAGAGGTTCGCTGGCGCACGGCTACACCACTCAAATTAATGATGGCGTTCTCCGCCGGATCCTTCAGCAAACGGATGATTTCGTCCACTGTAGGCGCTCCTTTATGACGGCCAAGCGCGATTCCCCCGGGCACCCCCTCAAAAGCGCCGCGCGGATCGAAGAGGCAGAACTGATAACCTTGCCGGCAAAGACTCTCGATAAAGTGGGCCGCGACGTTTCGTCTCTCGGACTCGGATGAACCGGCGAGCAAAATGTTTGACGCGAACGGCGAAAGCCGTACTTGCCTGCCATCGACCGAAGTGCCCAGCAGCAAATGATGCCGGGTGAGGGCCGTATCACGGTCACGAAGATCGTTCGCAATGATTTCATTGATTAGTTCTGTGACACCTTGGCCATTCGCTCCCGTGGTCACGAAATCCGCTTTTTCCTGCAACATGGGCAGCGCGTTCGCGACGGCAACAGAACATTCGCAAAGCGCCAAAAGAGCGTGATCGTTTTCGGCGTCGCCAATTGCCACGACGTTGTGCGGCGACAAACCCAGTTGTTTTAGAGCTGCGGTAAGTCCGGTGGCCTTGCTTGTCCCCGAAGGCAGGATCATCACCGCCCCTTTGTTGAAGATCAACTGCAGCTCCAAACCAAGCTCGCGAATGGTGTCGAGGACCAAGCTCTCATGTGGATGATAGGTCGAGAGAATGACCTCGCCGACTGAAATCGGCACGCCGCGTTCGCGTAGACGGGCCATGAACTTCGCCGGCGGCGGACTCGCCAACAGCTTTTTCTCATCGGTTGCGGGGTGATACAGCAGGACCCCATTTTCGGCCACTATCCACTCGAAGATATCCCAACGAGGAAATACCGAAAAAAGATCGTCCAATTGACGGCCGGTGACGAGGATGAGTTTGCGGCCCGAGGCTAATAACCGTTGCAGGGCCGCGAGTGTGCCGCTGGACACTTGACCATCGGTAGCCAGAGTTCCATCGTAGTCACAGGCCAACGCAATATACCGCATGTTTCCTTCCCGTCCGCGCATCGGATTGCATCCTCTAAGCATAGGGGAAGCCCGGAAGCATTTCAAACAACGGCTTCGCCGATCTGCCGGCATTTGCCAAGGATTGGCTGGGGCTTTAAACTTACTACCTACTCAACGAAGGATCTGAATCATGAACGAAGTAATCCGCTTGCCCGACGAGTTCTACATTCTTGCAACCGCATCGGCCGCGGAAGAGTCCCGTGTCCTAAAGATGGGCGAAAGCTTTGGGATTTTCGACCGATACGGCGATATTCTTCAATATGGCTTAGGCGAACAAGGAATCTATCATGAGGGAACACGGTTCCTTTCCTATCTTGAACTGCGCTTAGGTAACATTCGGCCTTTCCTGCTGAGCTCGATGATCAAAGAAGACAACATCCTTTTTACCGTCGATCTGACCAATCCCGATGTTTACGTCGACGGCACCATAGCGTTGCGCCGTGGCGATGTGCATCTGTATCGCTCCAAATTCATTTGGCAGGCCATTTGTTATGAGCGGCTGGAAGTGGTCAACTATAGCTTGTCGCCTATCGAGATTTCTTTTGCGATTCGTTTCGATGCGGATTTCGCCGACATTTTTGAAGTGCGCGGCGTCAAACGAGAAAAGCGCGGGACGCGCCTGGAGGATCAGATCGATGCCAAGCGGGTTGTCCTGAGCTATCTCGGTCTGGATGACATCGTTCGGCAAACGATCATTGAGTTTTCCCCAGCTCCGGATAAGCTGGGGCCGTCCGAAGCGTCCTTTCACAGAGTGCTCAATCCGAAAAAACACGAGGCGTATTTAGTCTCTTACGCCTGCAAATCCAATCGCTCAGCTCCGGTTCGACGTCCTGTCGAGCTGGCATTGCGAGAAGCCGAGCGAGCGCTAACCGCATACAAGGCGGAGGAATGCCAGATCCGCACGTCGAATCATGAGTTCAATGGATGGCTCGACCGCTCCTATGCCGATATTCACATGATGATTACCGACAGCCAAGGTTTCTATCCCTACGCAGGAGTGCCGTGGTTCAGTACGGTCTTCGGCCGGGACGGGATTCTAACATCCTGGGAGCTGTTATGGCTTTTCCCACGAGTAGCGCGCGGTGTGCTGAGTTACCTGGCAGAAAACCAAGCGACCGAAGTTATCTCCGAACGAGACGCGGAGCCTGGAAAGATTTTGCACGAAACTCGCCGCGGAGAAATGGCCAATTTGGGTGAAATTCCTTTCGATCGTTACTACGGCAGCACCGACAGCACACCGTTGTTTATCATGCTGGCGGGCGCTTACGTCGCCCGCACCAACGATGCTGAATACGCGCGCTGGATCTGGCCGCACGTCGAGCGCGCGCTACACTGGATCGAAAAATACGGCGATACCGACGGAGATGGCTTTGTCGAAACTTTCCGCCGCTCATCCCATGGTTTGGTGCAGCAAGGATGGAAAGACTCGTGGGATTCGGTTTTCCATCGAGACGGAACGCTGGCCGCAGCGCCGCTGGCGTTGTGTGAGGTCCAGGGTTACGTCTACGCCGCCAAACACGCTGCGGCAGAGATCGCGACGCTTCTCGGACATAGCGAGGAAGCGCTCAGGTTGGCTAGCGCGGCCGAGCGACTCAAAGAACAATTCAACCAAATGTTCTGGTGTGACGAGCTTTCAACCTATGCGTTGGCCCTCGACCGAGACAAGCGTCCTTGCAGGGTGAGAGCATCAAACGCCGGCCATTGTCTGTTCGCCGGCATTGCCACTGATGAGTACGCCCGGCGTACTGCGAAAACGTTGATGAGCGAAGATTCTTTTTCCGGCTGGGGAATCCGGACGTTGTCAGCCGGCGAAGTGCGCTACAATCCCATGTCTTACCACAATGGATCGGTATGGCCGCATGACAATGCGGTGATCGCCGCCGGCTTTGCCCGTTATGGTTTGAAGGAGCCGATTTCTCGAGTAATCACCGGATTATTCGAAGCGAGTCTCTATCTTGACATGCATCGTTTGCCCGAGCTTTTCTGTGGATTTCCAAGACGCGAAGGTGAAGGGCCGACTCTCTACCCGGTTGCCTGCGCGCCTCAGGCCTGGGCTGCGGGCTCGGTGTTCCTGATGCTGCAAGCTTGTTTGGGGCTTTTGGTTCATGCGAGCGAGGGCAAGGTTCACTTCGACTCGCCTGAGCTGCCCGAGTGCATCGATACTATACATTTGAAAAACCTGCAGATCGATTCGTCACTTCTCGATCTGGTAGTCGATCGTAGTTTCCAAGGTATCGGAGTTGAGCGCCGCCAGGGCAATGCGAGCATTGTGATCAGCTGAAGCTTTGATGACCCGGCGATAGACGCTCAGGTAGTCGTGCGCCATGCGAGTGGCGCTAAAACGTTCTTCGAAAACCTGGCGGCAGCGCCGGCGGTCAAAAGATGGAATCTTACCAAGCGCCTCAAGAGCGCCCTCGATGTCATCGACTATGTAACCCGTGATTCCCTCCTGGATCAGCTCCGGAACCGAACCACAGCGATAAGCGATAATCGGAGTGCCGCATGCCATCGCCTCGATGATGACCAGGCCGAACGGTTCCGGCCAATCGATCGGAAACAGCAAGGCATAAGCGTTGGCGAGAAACTCTTTCTTGTCCTTGTCCCCGATTTCCCCAATTAACTCCGCCGACGAAGCACTCAGGATCGGTCTAATCACCTGCTCCATGTATTCGCGATCGGCAGCATCGGTTTTGGCGGCAATACGCAATTTCATGCCCGAACGAGCGGCGATCTCGATTGCGCGATCCAGTCGTTTTTCCGGTGAGATTCGTCCGATGAATGCAAGATAATCCCCAGGTTTTTCACTGCATTCATAAAGCCCGAGAGGCAAGCCATGATAGATCGTGTCTTGCCAGTTAGCGCGCGGGAGGGGTTTGCGCTGCGCGTTCGAAATCGACACCAATGGCATTTCACTGAATTTCTTGTAGACCGGCATCAGGTCGGGAAGATCGAGCCTGCCATGAAGGGTCGTCACATGGGCAGCCGAGTGTCGCCGCGCCAGCGGGAAATGCAGGTAATCCGTATGAAAATGAATGATGTCGAAGCGCGCCGCCCTCTCGAAAACCTCCTCTAGCATCACGTAATGGTGAGCAAGCGGATCGAAGACTTCGTCAAGCCGTAAGGCGCGCTTGCGGGCCGCGATTAGTTGCGCGGCAGTGACCGAATCGCCGCTTGCGAAGAGTGTGACTTCGTGTCCCTGCGCCACCAACTCCTCGGTCAGGTACGAAACGATCCGCTCAGTGCCGCCGTAGGTTTGCGGCGGCACACTTTCATAGAGGGGCGAGACTTGGGCAATTCTCATTAATTTTTCCTGCACAGAATGCCAGGAGCAAAATCAAACCGGCTGAAGCAAAGCCAACTGTTGCGTGGGTAACTCCCAGCAAGAGCAAGCGCGGTGCCAGGAAAGACTTGTTCGTTGTGCCGCAATTTCAGCCAGCAGAATTGATGATGATGGCAAGTTCCAGCAACACCGCCGGCCTGTTAGTCGTGCGCTTACGGCACATTGTAACTATGTAGTTGCTTCAGTCTTGGGACGTACAACTCTTCGCGGACAATTAAGCTTCAGGGGCTCATTCCTCTTTTCCTTTTCCGCTACGCCTGGCAAATTTCTGTCGCCGACTGCGGTGCTTGCTGCTGTCGGGTCGTGCGCGCGCCCGTACTGTTCGTCGCTTGAAGATCAACAGTTGGCGAGTCTGATTATGTGGATTCCAGGCGGGGTCATCATGGCGAGTACCCCTATCGTGCTCTTTGGCCTATGGCTTAAAGAAAGCGACCGGCGGATGTTTGCCCGCGAGCGTCTGGCACTTGCACGATCAGTGGCGGTGATGGATCGGCATGAAGGTGAAGATGAAAGCACCGCAGTTCTGGATCGCATTATTGCGGATTGTCGTTGGCGCATGGTTCGTCAAAGCGGTATGGACCAAGCTGAGCCTGGCTATTGCGTGGCGTATTATTCCATATCCGGCGGTTAGCCAGCGCTTCATAGGCTTTCATCCGAAGCGCGTCGCCGACTTTGCAGCGGGAGATCCGGTCGAGCCCTACAAGCAGTTTATCCAGGAGACCGTTTTACCCAACGCGCAATTATTCGCCCGGCTTCAGGCTTATGGTGAAGTGGTGGTCGGCTTTGGCTTGCTCACGGGTCTTTGTGTCGGAATCACGGCCTTGATCTGTCTTCTTCTCTGCATCAATTATGGGTTGGCTACTCATATGGGTTGGCTACTCAGTGGATGAGTTTCGGCCAGCAAGGCTTTCATCTTTTGCTGATCACCTCGATGCTGATTTTTCTCGGCGCGCGCGGGACGCTCATGGGGTCTAGATGGTTTGATTTTGCGCGTAGCGGCGCCGTTCCGGCGTCCCTGGCTAAAAATTATTATGTCGCTCGCGGTTCTCGCTCTGTTGCCTGCCGGGACCAAAGCTGGCGCGGCGGAATTGCGCGTGTTCGTAACCAACGAGAAGTCAAACAACGTCACCGTGATTGAAGCTCTATCGGGCAAGGTTCTGGCGACCATTGCGGTGGGGCAGGGGCCCCGCGGTGTCGCTAACAGCACCGAGGGCGGGCGCGTGTTTGTCGCCAATAGTAACAGCAACAACGTCAGTGTCATCGATACGGCGAGCCTGAAAGTGATCGACTCGTTTCCGGCCGGTACCGATCCGGAAGGGATCACCGTCGATGGCCGCAACCGGCTGTATGTCGCCAATGAGAATGAGTCGGCGCTGACGATTATCGATATTTCCAAACGCCAAGTCGTCAAGCGTCATGAAGTCGGTCTCGAACCGGAGACCGCGGTGCTTTCCCCTGACGAACGGTGGGTGACCGTTTCCAACGAATCTTCCAGTGATTTTTACTTCATCAATGCCGAGCCTGCGGCGATGGCTGGCAAAGTCGGTGTGCCGCGCAATCCCCGCGGCATGCGCCTCAGCGCCGATTCGCGCCGGCTCTACGTTGCCAGCGAGCAGGAACCGATGGTCTCGATCATCGATGTCGCCCAACGCAAGCTGATCGGGTCGATGCCGACCGGCGGTGAGCGGCCGGTGGATATTGTTATCTGCCCAAACGGCCAACGCATCTACGTCTCGCATGGGCGATCGGAAGATGTCCGCGTGTTCGACGCCGCCACTTGGAAGCTACTGGCCACCATCCCAGTGGGACCGCGTGCCTGGTGGATGACCCAGACACCGGACGGAAAGTTTCTTTATGTCACGGTCGGCCGCGCCAATGAGGTTGTGATGATCGATACCCGTTCGAACACCATCGCGCGTCGCATTCCCGTCGGTCAATTGCCGTGGGGCATTGCTATCGCCGAGGTGAAATGATCAGAACCTGGATTTCAGCCGCCAGCTTGGAACGATATGGACGGGCTCCAAGGCGACTACCTTGCAAAAACAGGTTAGCAATGCTCCGGAGGGTCACAGGTTCATCTCAAACCGTTCACTTGATGAACTGATCTGAGTCACAAAAGGATCACGCAATGTGATGCTTCATTTAGAACACATGGACGATGAACACCCGAAGCGCCTACGAGACATTTACGAAAGGTTAGGCAATCAGGCACGGGCCGAGCGTAAAGATAGAAGCTGATGAGCTGTTTTCCAAGCAGTGCAGGGTCTCTTTGCAGGGCAATCATGCCAATGTCCGAGGAAGACGTTTGATTGCCTGCCTGAAATACCGCCGCGTCAAAGATGCGCTCTAAAATAGCTCTTGCAAAGAATAGAGCTTTTGATACATTTCACTCCCCCGGCTAAGGGTTTCAACCAGGAGGTTTACTCCAATGGTATGGGACGTGATGGTTGCAGCGGCATTCGTTGTTGTATCTGTGGCGGTCCTTGCTTGTTTCGGATTCAAGTTGCTTCTCACCTGGTTAAAGAAGCCTCTCCAAAATACTCCGCAACACCGCCTGTCGGTCTCATCACGCTATGGACAATTGCGTCAACGTCTAAGTCAAACTCACGAAGGTGAGAGGTTAAGGAACAATCCGACGATGAAGAAGAAATTGTCAGCGGAACTGGAAAGACTCGAGATCGAGCACGGTCACGAATGGCGCGGGATAATCCAAGAACAGTTCGGTCGGCTGTGGCTCAGATTAAACATGCCGGAAAAGAAACCGGCAAAGGAACCATTAACATTACCAAAGATTAGGGGTGAGGGCGGCAAGGTCGCATAACGCATGAACATTGGGTCCAAGTTGTCGAGCGCCTGGCTCTATGCCGGGTGCCTCTCGCGCTCGACTTATTCTCTCGTGGCTCTTAGGGAGAGCGTCATAAGCCGGGAGATGACTAGACAGTTGCGCCAAGTCATGTGTCGAATGAGAGGCCATAAGCTGAAGGTAATAGTTGAGGACATGGTATCGGTCTGCGAACGGTGCGAGGCTACTTACCTACGGAAGGATCTCGCCAAGCCGCGTCGTGGGCAGGTCTAACCATACGCCGGCCATTCTCGCGCGCTTCCGGCCGTAACACGATTTCGGGGTTTGCCGTCTGTCGCTTTGTTTCGCTTATGCTGAAGGTGATCCGCTCAGGGCCTGCCAGGACTCATCACAAGTCCCGCAGTTGTTTCGCACAAATTCGAAAACTCGTAGAAAACCGCACCTGCCGGAATGTTCGCCCCTTAATACTAAATTGCTGGAAGCAACTCTGGGACAATAGTTTAACCTGAGTCGTCGCGCCACGGAATGGTGTCTTTGTTCATGGCCAGCACGGCCCCTAAATCACCTCATCCCCATCGTCTGTCTCGCGGCAAGTAGTTTATTTCAGCGCCGAGTGGGATTCGCCTCGATACCGAGCCGGTTAAGCAGCCATCTTCTCAGCCGATCATCCTGAGCAATTTCGCTCCCGGTTTGTTCTCAGGATGATCCCGGCTTTGTTTGCCCTGATAAACTGTTACGCTGAATTATTAGCAGATTACGGCGTCGGGCTAGTTTCATCGCTTTACGCCGTACACAGCGGACTGTGCAGGTTGAGTTCCATCCAAGGAGAAGCACATGCGAAAACGCATCACCAATCATGATGCTCAAAAATACGCGGCTGTGGATGAAGGCTGGCTTGATTTAGAAAAGGTGGCACAGGTTGAAGTATCCTCTGAAGAAGCGCAGCACCCGATCGAAGCGGCGCTGTTGCCGGGGGTTTCGGCCGGTTGGCGCGCGGCAGCGCCGGGACAACAGCTAGTTCGTCTGATGTTCGACAAACCGCAGAATCTCCGGCTGATTCATCTGGTGTTCGAGGAGCATGGCCAGGAACGGCTGCAGGAGTATACGTTGCGCTGGTCCTCGGGTGTCGGCCAGGCTTATCGCGAGATCGTGCGACAGCAATACAACTTTAGCCCTCCGACAACCACCACCGAGGTGGAAAATCACACGGTTAATCTCGACAGTTGCGCGGAATTGGAGCTTAGTATTATTCCCGATCTCAGAGGATCGGCAGCTCACGCCGCGGTTGTGGAGTTTCGCGTGGCTTAAACAATGATGCTGCCCCTGAACGGTTATTAATTAAAGGAGATTGCAATGATTGAAGCCAACAGCAAGTGTCCAAAATGCGGCGCCGGCATCATGGAAATAGTTCCGGAGCACAGAGCCATTGCGCCGGATCTGCCCGAGGATAACGAACTCAAGGCAAGGTGCGACAAATGCGGCTACGAGGATCAGGTCGAAGTGGTAGCGACCGATGAGTAAGGCGAAATGGAAAGGCGTTCGAACATTCGTTATCATCGTTCTGTGAATTAGCGCATCCTTCCTCTTGGCGCTTCGTATTGTTACCCCTTCTGACGGTCTGATAAATAGCGAACGCGTCGCGAAATTATTAATGTCAGACCTGAGCCGAGCCTGCCTCGTCAACTATGCGAAAGTTCGAGAGGCCTGGCTGAATGCCACAAACGGATCAACGTGCTCTCACCCATGCCGATCCCCGTATCACGAACCTTGAGAACAGCGGTCCTTGATCGATGTCTAGGCTCACGCGTGGCCGAGGCTGAAGAGATCCGTCAATCGGTTTCTGCGACTCGGGCTTTCACCACAACACTATCAAAGTGATTCATTTGAAATGCACGGTGGCTCGTGCTCTGTGACATCGCGCTACCTTGGATGGATCGCCACGCGATAGCACGGAAGATCCGGCAAGATCCGGAGCTCAAAGATGTCTATCTGATTGCGATCTCGGGATTCGGACAGGACGAAGACCAGCAACTAGCCAGAGACGCCGGATTTAACGAGTACCGCGTCAAGCCGGTGGATCTAAGATCCCTCGACCAGCTGATAAAGCATCGCCAAGGTCCCAGCCGGCGCTAGGCGCATTTTGAAGTTCACTGCTCCTTTGAATGCCCGGTGTCTTCTGACTCTCGCTTCCAGTTATGCGACAAGCTTGCGGATCTTTTTAGGTTTTCCGCTTT
>DASUVS010000361.1:0-4106 GCA_036378835.1 Binatia bacterium
TCTCCTGCCTCGCCCAAACCGTAACCCTTTATAGTTTTGGCCAAAATAACCGTCGGTGCGCCTTTGTGTTCGACCGCTGCCTTATAGGCCGCGTAAACTTTTGCCGGGTCATGACCGCCGCGCAGCAGTTTGCGTATTTGATCGTCGGTAAGGTGGTTGACTCTCTCCAGAAGCTCGGGATATTTGCCAAAGAAGTGTTTGCGTGTGTAGCTGCCCGGTTCGACTGAATATTTCTGATAATCTCCGTCGACCGCCTCTTCCATTCTCCTGAGAAGTAATCCATCGTTATCCGCTTCAAGTAACGGGTCCCAATTAGATCCCCAAATGACTTTGATCACGTTCCAGCCGGCGCCACGAAAGAGCGATTCGAGCTCCTGAATGATTTTTCCATTGCCGCGCACAGGACCGTCGAGCCGTTGCAGATTGCAGTTCACAACCCAGATCAAATTATCCAGATTCTCGCGAGAGGCCACTGTGAGGGCTCCGGAGGCTTCCGGTTCATCCATCTCACCATCGCCGGGAAAACACCAAACCCGTGGCTCTTCACCGCTCAGTAAGCCCCGGCTTTTTAAATACCGATTAAAGCGCGCCTGATAAATTGACATAATCGGCGCCAACCCCATTGATACTGATGGAAACTGCCAAAAATTCGGCATCAGATACGGATGAGGATACGATGAGATACCGCCGACGCTCGACAGCTCTTGTCTGAAGTGGTGAAGCTTAGGAGCATTGATCCGCCACTCGACATAAGCGCGCGAATACACGCCGGGAGAAGCGTGGCCTTGGAAATAGATCATGTCCGCATTGTTATCGCCGTCGCTTCCTCTGAAAAAATGGTTCAGCCCAACCTCATAGAGAGTTGCCGACGACGCATACGTCGAAATATGCCCGCCGATATCGGCGTGAAGTCGATTGGCTTTCACCACCATCGCCATGGCGTTCCAACGCACATAGCTCTTGATGCGCCTTTCGATCTCGCGATTGCCTGGATACTTCGGCTCTTTCTCTGCACGGATGGTGTTAAGGTAGGGTGTGCTGATCCTATCAGGAACCTTCAGTCCTGATTCGCGCAGACGATCCGCAAGCTCGTCGAGAAGGTGACCTGCTTGTTCCGATTCGTCGTTCTTTAGAATATATTCGAGTATGTACTCCAGAGAAGCAACCCACTTGTGTCGTTCGCTTTTAAGCCCTTTGCCGTTTCCGCGGTCGTTTTCAGGTTTGGGACTTTGAGCCACGTCTTTTTCTTCTCGCTCCATGGGAGTCTCCTAGGTTTTTAGCAGACAACAAAACATCACTGAAATCAACTAACCGTATGCAATATATCGAACTTACTCTGCGCGATCCAGCAAGCAATCTCGCCTGCGACGAGGCGTTGATTGAGCTGTTCGAAGCTCGGTGCGCAACGGATGGTCTTCTGAGAATCTGGGAACCGGAAAACCATTTCGTTGTGTTGGGTCATTCGAATCGGATCGATTCCGAAGTGGACTTCGCAGCCTGTGAATCCGATCGAGTTTCAATCTTGCGCCGTTTAAGCGGGGGCGGCACTGTTATGCAGGGACCTGGTTGTCTGAACTACAGTTTGATTTTACGAAATGGCATCGACATTCCTGAGGGCATTTCAGAATCGTTCCAGTTTGTGTTGGAACATCATAGGCAATGCATCCAACAATTGATAGAGGATTCGGTAGAAATTGCCGGCATCAGTGATCTTGTCGTGAACGGACAGAAAATCTCTGGCAATGCGCAATACCGCAAACGTTTGTTTACTTTGGTGCACGGGACTTTTTTGCTCAACCTAGATCTTGCAATTGTCGCTCGCTGCCTGCGGCTCCCGTTGAAACAGCCGGTCTATCGTCAGAACCGATCGCATAGCTGTTTCATGCGCAACTTACATTTAAATCCGATAAACGTGCGTGAAGCGATCAAATCGGTATGGTCCGCGAGCGATCCATACATGTATGTGCCTCACGCTATGATCGCTCATCTTAAGAAAAGCCGCTATGACCGGCCAGGCTGGACGCGGAAGTTCTAGATGATGCGCAACGGAAAATTCGCCGATGGTAGCGGTGAAAGACTGGTGGCGGTGGGCGGAGTCGAACCGCCGACGCCGCGGATATGAGCCGCGTGCTCTGACCAACTGAGCTACACCGCCGTGGAATTCTAAATTAAGCTGGGATGAGGGAAAGATCAAGGAGCATGGAACTTGAGCTTTTTGCTCCAGTTGTCGTGGACCGGGACCTTCTGAATCGTTTTATTTCCCCGCTTGATTTGATAGAGCGCTTTCTCTTCGATCGCAAGACAGCTCAATTTATTGCCATAGACAAGCCCCGTATCTAATCCGATTTTGTAAGGAAGATCGAACAGAACCTCTTTTTGTGGAGTGTGGCCGAAGAGGACCGTGAAAGGAAGTTTGTGAGGATTGCGAATAAACTCGGCCCTAATCCAATACATTTCTGTTGCGGTTTGTTCTTCTAATTTTTTCAGAGGTTGAATTCCGGCGTGAACACAAATATAGGGCTTCACCACGTAGAAGGTCTCAAGACTTTGATAAAAATTTAAGTGCGCCGATGGAAGTTGCTCGGCGATTTCAAGACCGCCCAAGGTCGGTGCGCCGATCCCGTAACTTGCGAGAGTAGCGAGGCCGCCATTACTTAAAAAAACTTCTCCATGGTTCCCCGATAAGCCGAGGTAATCCAAAAACATATCCTCGTGGTTCCCCTTAAGAAAAACTGCATCTACGGTCGCTTGTTTCGGAAGTTCCAAGAGGTAAGAAACCACACCCATGGAATCGGGACCCCGGTCGATATAATCACCCAGAAATACCAGGCGATCGCCGTGCTCAATCGGCAACTGGTCAATTAGGTACCGGAGCTCAGCAAGACAACCGTGTATATCTCCAATTACAAAACAACTCATGACCTATGGTAGTTCACGGGGAACCATACTTCAAACTGCGCTTACGCGGCTTACACAAAAATTGACGCGTATAGTGGTATTTGATAAGAGAACCCAATGAAGATCCGTGACGTTTACTCTAGCTACTCCTTGATTTTGGGTATCGTGTGCCTCTTTCTCGGTGCTGGAAATTGGATTGTTGGAATTCTGGAAAGCGCGAAATACCAAGCGCTGTTGCACAAAACCACGCAGACCGGCCTGGAGGAGTCCTACCGCAGCTTTCAAGAACTCGATCAACAGAAAAATGAAGAGGTTTTACTACGAATCAACCAAGACAGGGAGAGATATAACGCCGCGCGTGTCAAACTAGATTTTTACCATGTCGTTCTGATTGGCGGGCGTTGGCTGTTGCTGATTGGCGCTGGCGTAACTGTCGCATCGATTATACGCTTGATCCGCCGTGATGTTCCCGTGAGTATGACTACGACTTAACGCTAGCGCTATTTGGAGGGTTTGGATTTCTGATATTTACGATAATCGTACCCGGTAGCCATGGCGAGCAGGATATCCTCCATTCCACCGGTTTTCTCGCGTCGTAATATCAGCAATCGTTCATAAAATTCTTTGAAATCTTTATATACTCTTTGATTTTCGTCTACCTTGCGTAGAAAAAAATCCTTGATACGAGTCACCGTAAAGCGCAGTGCTGAGAAGCGTAGTTCATTAGGAAACGAATCCCATTCTGGAAGTGACAAGGGCCGCAAGCTTTCGTAGCCAGAAATCAACGCCTCGAAACGGTCGATTCGGTACCGGCCGTCGACAAAACAGAGGGCGTTAACCGCCGTAGCCAGATCGTAGATGAGCTTGCCTCGGCAGGCTGCCTCAAAATCCAGGACGCCAACCAATCGACTACCCTTGAACTTAACATTGTCGGGAAAAAGATCTCCATGGATGATGCCTTTGGGCAAATTGTTGTCCAGGTAATTCTCGAGATAAGAGAACTCATCGTCTAGAACCCGGATGATATGCTTCAGGTGAGGCGGTAGTTGACGCCGCGCCTCTCGATAAGTCATGACAATCCGGTTGAAACCAAACCGATTCTCTATTCCTTTCTTGTAACCGCGACCGATAAGGTGAAGATTGGCTAAAGCATTGCCTAGGCCGGTCAAATGCGGCGCATTCAGTGCTTCGACTTTGAGTTCTGTGCC
>DASUVS010000362.1:0-20603 GCA_036378835.1 Binatia bacterium
GCTTTCAAAGGGGGACACTAGCTCTTGGGCATAGTGATCAATTTGACCGGCATCGACATCAACCGCGCCTTTGACGGTCTTGGCATATTCCGCGGCGTACAGCCCCGCGCGCCGGCCGAACACCAACAGATCCGAAAGCGAGTTGCCGCCTAGACGATTCGCGCCATGCAAGCCCGCGGCGACTTCACCGGCCGCGAACAGCCCAGGCACAGTTGTCGCGGTGCTGTCTGCGTCTACTCTCACTCCGCCCATGCTGTAGTGGCAAGTCGGCCCCACTTCCATGGGCTCTTTGGTGATATCAACGTCTGCCAGTTCCTTGAACTGATGATACATAGACGGCAGCCGTCGTTGGATGTAATCCGTTGGTCGCCGTGAGGCAATGTCTAAAAAAACTCCGCCATGGGGTGTGCCGCGACCGGCCTTGACCTCGGAGTTGATGGCGCGCGCGACTTCGTCACGCGGTAACAAGTCCGGGGTTCGCCGGTTGTTCTTCTTGTCCTCATACCAAGCGTCCGCTTCCTTTTCCGTTTCCGCGGTCTCGGCGCGAAAAAACTCAGGGATGTAGTTGAACATGAATCGCTCATTCTTGGTGTTCTTAAGCGTGCCGCCATCACCACGCACCCCTTCTGTCACTAGGATGCCGCGGACGCTCGGCGGCCAAACCATCCCCGTAGGATGAAACTGCATAAATTCCATGTCCATTAAATCAGCGCCCACATCCAAGGCCATGGTTACGCCGTCGCCGGTGTACTCCCAGGAGTTCGATGTCACCTTCCAGGCTTTGCCGCCGCCGCCGGTTGCGAGCACGACCGCCTTGCATTTAAAGACGATGAACTTGCCGGTTTCCCTCCAGTACCCGAAGGCGCCGCTGATTTTTCCGCCATTTGTCAGCAGCCGCTGGAGGTTGCACTCCATGTAGACGTCAATCCCTTTGTGGACCGCGTGCTGCTGGAGCGTTCGGATCATTTCGAGGCCGGTGCGATCGCCGACATGGGCCAGCCGAGCATAACGGTGCCCGCCAAAATCGCGCTGCAAAATCAAACCATCATGGGTGCGGTCGAACAACGCACCCCATTCTTCGAGTTCGAGTACACGGTCCGGCGCTTCTTGCGCATGGATCTGTGCCATTCGCCAGTTGTTGAGAAGTTTGCCGCCGCGCATTGTATCGCGAAAATGAACCTTCCAATTGTCTTCCGGATAAACGTTGCCCATGGCCGCGGCAATGCCTCCTTCGGCCATAACGGTGTGCGCCTTGCCCAACAGTGATTTGCAGACCAAGGCGGTTCTGGCTCCTTGTGCCGAAGCCTCCACGGCGGCGCGAAGGCCCGCGCCTCCCGCGCCGATAATGACTACATCGTAGTCGTGGGTTTCGTATTTTTCTTCAGCCATTAAAAGAACCTCAAATCCTGAATCACGCCCATTGACAGCAGTCGGACGTAAAGGTCGGTCAAAGCAACCCAGATCAAGCTTATCCAGGCATACTCCATATGGCGCCCGTTAAGGCGGCTTATAAAACTCCAAACGTTATATCGCTTTGGCGCACTATGGAATGAGTCCAGATAACCCCCACAGACATGCCGGCATGAGTTGCAAGAAAGACTGAACAGAGTGAGAAGAATAGCGTTGATGAGAATGACGAGGGTACCCAAACCGATGCCGAAACCATTCGGAAACCGGAATGCCAAAAACGCGTCCCACCAAAGAAAAGCCAAAACTAAAATTGATAAGTAGAAGAAATAGCGGTGAAGGTTTTGTATCAGGAACGGGAAGCGGGTTTCACCGCTGTATGATTTCGAAGCGTCCCGCACGGCACAGGCCGGAGGCGATAGGAAGAAAGACCTATAATAAGCTTTGCGATAGTAGTAGCAGGTGGCGCGAAATCCGCCCGGAATCCATAGAATCAAAAATGCCGGTGACAAATTCCACCACGATCCCACCAACGGAACTGAAACGTGAGCGCAGTTCTCCGCGATGCACGGCGAGTAGAATGGCGACAGATAAGGCGCCACATAATAATGCGCATTCTGTAAAGCCGCCCAAGTAGCGTAAATCGCGAAAGCGCCGAGCACCAGAACCACGGTCAACGGCTCTTTCCACCACGTATCTTTCCGTAACGTGCGGAATTGGTCGAGGGTTAGAGTTTTATTGCTCACGTTTGTGTCCTTTGATTGTTTTCATCATTTTAGTTGACGGACCGGTTGCCGTTAAAATCGCGCAAGCCGAACATTTCATACGAGGCATTCAATTACACCAAGCCGCGGTTCGCTCAACTCGAAACAGGAAACCGTGGCTCTCGCTTCCGTGAAATCTAAGGCAGGCGATTGTTGATGCGCAATGGCAGTTAATTGGCCGCGACAGTTTCCTCTTTGATTTTTTCGCTTTCTAGTTAAAGGTTAAGTCTTGCAGATCTGCAGAATTCCTCGTTGGTTACTTTTCGGTCCCAGAGTCCCCTGACGCAGCCGCTACCGGACCGGAGTCTGCGTTTCGATTGACGATTTCTGAAGATCGTTCCGCATTGTCGTCACCGCCCCCGGGACGGGCTCTCGTCGTTACGGTCGTGGATCCAAACACAAATTTTGTCTGAAAGTTTGTTCGTGGATAATTACCCTCGGCTTATAACAGAAACAAAATTGCTTTGCACGCGCTGAGTTAGTGCTTTTCTCGTCCGGGCATGGTCATGTTCCAAGGCTCAGAACTTTTTTCGAGTTGCTCCGAAGTAAGCGCAGTCTTGAGCCGCGCCACTTCCCGAACGGACTTGCAGGTTGCAACCGCTTCATGCGCGCCGGCCGCGGCGGCATCATAACCGATCCATCGAGCCAGCGCGGTTACCATGACACTGGTTTTTTCAACCAACTCCCTGCAACGAGATTTGTTCCCCTCGATACGATGACGCATTCTTCAGTCAATGCATTGATCGCATTAGGGCAAACTCAACCGCCTGAGCAGTCTAAGCGTAACAACTGGCATCGTCACATTCAATTCGAAGTTTCCCATCTGGCCGCAAAGCGTAATCGTCGCGTCTACTGAAATGATGCAGGTTGTGAGATAGTACTCTGATCAACTAGTGGAGAGCGAAGCGTGGTCATTGATGAGCTTGCTAAAGCGCTGGATGCATCGAATACACGGATTGTGCAATGCCGAAGATGTCCGCGGCTGGTTCGCTGGCGTGAAACTTGTGCTAAGACTCCACCGCGGCGCTATCATGGAGTTGAATATTGGGCCAGACCGCTCGCTGGATTCGGTGATCCTCACGCCCGGCTTTTAATCGTCGGGCTTGCCCCGGCGGCCAACGGCGGCAACCGGACTGGACGCATGTTTACCGGAGACAGAAGCGGTGACTGGCTTTACGGCGCGCTCCATGCATTCGGCTTTGCCAACCAGCCGACATCGGAACATCGCGATGACGGACTGGAGTTAACCAACTGCTATATCACCGCCGCAGTTCATTGCGCGCCGCCGCTGAATAAGCCGGCGTTGATCGAGTTTGAGAGGTGCCGACCGTTTCTTGTTCACGAATTGAAATTAATGACGCAGGTGCGCGTGGTCGTCGTTCTTGGAAAAATCGCTTTCGATTCTTTTCTCAAGGCGTATAAGGAAGCCGGCAGGAAAATTCCGAATCCGCGGCCGAAATTTGGACACGGAATCGCGACAATTCTGCCGGATGGCGTTACTCTAATTTGTTCCTATCATCCCAGCCAGCAAAATACTTTTACCGGTAAGTTAACCCAGCCGATGTTTTATAAGGTCTTCGATCATGCTAAGGCGCTGCTGTGATTTTCGATCGGAATTGCCCAGAAACCTCGGCGAAATTCGTGATTGCAGCGGTAGCTGCTTGTACGTATCCTCAATTACAAGTCAGAAACAATCGGCAAAGTTATCGTGATCGAACTATGCGCGGCGGTCCCCTGCCGCTCTGATTTCGGCCGGTAGGATAGTGTTCATGAATGGTTTTAGGAATCCATGAGCTATCAAAGACCGGCGAAGGGACGTCGATGGGTGCACCCATGAAAAACCAATTTAAGGATGTTGCGGCCGAATTGCGTAAGCGGCTTGAGGGTGAGGTCAAGTTCGACCCTTATACGCTTCTGTTGTACTCAACCGATGCATCCATTTATCAGATTGAGCCCATCGGTGTTGTCGTGCCGCGCCATAAGGGCGACGTGCAGGCCGCTATCGAAGTGGCAAATCGGTTCGATATACCAATTCTCTCTAGGGGTGGCGGCACTTCGCTTGCCGGGCAGGCAGTGGGCCATGCGATCGTGCTGGACTTCTCCAAGTACATGCGCAACGTCCTGGAGGTAAACGAGGAAGAGCTTTGGTGCCGGGTGCAACCCGGATTGGTCCAGGATGAGCTCAATGCGCATGTGCGGTCACTGGGCCTTCAATTTGGACCGGATACGTCGACCTCCAATCGCGCCACGATCGGTGGAATGATTGGCAACAATTCGGCCGGCGCCCACTCGCTAACGTACGGTAAGACTCTCGATCATGTTTTAGAGCTGACGGTGCTTCTATCGGACGGTACTGAAGCAGTGTTAAAAGATCTCTCTTCGGGCGGGCTTGCGGCCAAGATGCAAGCCCGCGGTCTAGAGGGGCAGGTATACCGGGAGGTGTCGCGTTTAGCCAAAGAACATGAGAACGAAATCGTTTCTCGTTATCCGAAGATCATGCGCCGGGTATCCGGGTACAATCTCGACGAATTCATAAAGCCGCAGCCGTTTAACCTTGCGCGTGTCATCACCGGCTCCGAGGGAACACTTGCCACGATAATCGAAGCGAAAATGCGATTGGTGCCCAAGCCCAAATGGACGGCGATGGATGTTATTCATTTTCATAACGATCAGGAGGCGCTGGAATGTTCTCAGCTGGTCTTGCAGACAGCGCCCTATGCGATGGAATCCACCGACAAAATGATCCTCAATCTCGCCCGTGGCAATATCGAACAATCGCGCAAACTGGGATTTATTCAAGGACAACCTGAATCGTTACTGATGGTGGAGTACGCTGGTGAAACCCAGGACGAGGTTAAAGCGCAGGTGAGCAAGCTTGAAGACCTCCGCGCGGCACAGCGCATCGGCTATGCGGCCACCCAGGCTTACAAGCCGGAAGAGGTCAAAGCGATTTGGGGAGTTCGCAAAGCCGGGCTCGGTTTACTGCTCGGCACCAAAGGTGATAAAAAGCCCATCGCATTTGTCGAGGATACCGCCGTTGCGCCGGCCAAGCTGCCCGAGTTCATCAAGCGTTTCAAAGAAATCATCAGCAGCCATGACGCCATCGCCGGCTACTACGGCCATTGCTCGGTCGGCTGCATGCACATACGGCCCCTGATCAATCTAAAAGAGCCAGCCGAAGTCGACAAAATGGTTTCCATTTCCAACGCGATTTCAGATCTGGTCCTGGAATTCGATGGGGCGATGTCCGGTGAGCACGGTGATGGGTTGGCGCGCAGCCACTTCAATAAAAAGCTCTTCGGCCCGGCTCTCTACGAATCATTTCGCCAGATCAAACGCGCCTTCGATCCTAAGAATCGGCTCAACCCCGGAAAAATTGTCGATGCTCCGGCGATGACCGAGTCTCTCAAGATCCATCCGAAGTACCAAACTTGGATACCGCACACCACACTTGATTTCAGCGCGCAG
This sequence comes from Binatia bacterium, assembly GCA_036378835.1. Classification (GTDB taxonomy): domain Bacteria; phylum Desulfobacterota; class Binatia; order UBA9968; family UBA9968; genus WHTF01. The sequence goes on from DASUVS010000362.1 coordinate 5,640, forward strand.
GGCGGCTTCGCAAGAGCAGTCGAAATGTGCAGCGGTATGGGCGAGTGCCGAAAAAAACTCGAAGGCACCATGTGTCCTTCTTACATGGGCACCTTGGATGAGGAGCATTCTACCCGCGGGCGAGCCAATGCTTTGCGAACCGTTCTCTCCGGCAAAGTGCCTAAGGACGACTTCACCGGCAAGCGGCTTCATGAGATCATGGATCTCTGTCTGGAGTGCAAAGCGTGCAAAGCCGAATGTCCGTCCAACGTCGACATGGCAAAGCTCAAGTACGAGTTTCTCGACCATTACCACCGCGCCAACGGACTGCCGCTCCGCAACCGTCTTTTCGGCGGTATTGCGCGCTTGAATCGAATTGGCGCCCAGTTTGCGCCAGTGGCCAACGGAATTGCCGGTTCAAGGCTCAACCGGTGGCTGATGGAGAAGCTTGCCGGCATCGACCGCCGCAGACCGCTGCCAAAATTAGCCGGGCGAACTTTTGAGTCTTGGTTCGGTAATCACAGTGGGGAAGGAGACGGCTCTAAGGGGGAGGCCGTGCTGTTTCACGATACCTTCAATGATTTCAACACGCCTCATGTCGCCATTGCGGCCACCCGCCTGCTTGAACACTTAGGCTTCCGTGTGCTTCTGACCAACAAACGATGCTGCGGCCGGCCCATGATCTCAAAAGGAATGTTGGCCGAAGCCAAAAACAATGCCGTATGGAACGTCGATCAGCTTGCGCCGTTTGCCGAGCGCGGTATTCCAATCATCGGTCTCGAACCTTCGTGCTTGTTGACCTTGCGCGACGAATATCCAGAATTTTTGCGAACCAGCGCTGCAAAGAAAGTGGCGGCGCAAAGCTTTCTTTTTGAGGAGTTTCTGGCCAGCGAGCTAGCGGCGGGCAGACTCTCCGTTAAATTGTCTGGGAGCCGCGGCAAAGCGCTGCTTCACGGCCATTGCCACCAGAAAGCTTTGGTCGGAACGGCGCCCAGCATCGCCATATTGAGGGCGGCCGGTTTCGAGGTGAGTGAAGTCGATTCCGGCTGCTGCGGCATGGCAGGTTCCTTTGGCTTTGAAAAAGAGCACTATGATCTTTCGGTCACCATTGGCAATCGGCGACTTGCGCCGGCGGTCAAATCCGCTGGAACCGATGTCGAGATCGTTGCTCCCGGTATCTCCTGCCGGCAGCAAATCGAACATCTGACCGGACGCAAAGCAAAGCATCCGGCGGAATTGTTGTGCGACACTTTGGCACCGAGCTGCGAGGATCGTTGAAGAGCCGCTGATTGGCACGAAAACTTCTGACCATGACGCTTTGAGTATCTGGTAGGCTAGATCCCCCGGCACGGACGTCCGCACCGCCTCAGGCTCTAAAAGTTCGCATCTTAGAAGCAGAACTGTTCGATTCTGGCAGAACACAACCCGCCGGTGCACGGCCTGGCGGCAGGGTTGTGTTCACCGGTTGGAAGCTCACCGTGTTTCCGCCGATTTGGACTTCTCGGCAGTTTTCTCCTTAGCACGTTCTGCTTTGGTTGTATCCGCTTTGGGTGATTCAGTTTTGGCGGATTCGCTCTTCTTGGAGTCAGAGCTCTTGGTCGATTTGCCTGAATCGGCAGGCTTGCTCTTGGCGCCTTTTTCGGCCGATTGATCGATGACTGTCTTGCCGGTAGTCGTCACCTGCGGCCGGATCTGTTTCATCAGGCCGGGACCTATCCCCGGAACTTTTTCCAGATCATCCACTGATTTGAAATTACCGTTTTTAGTTCGGTAATTGATGATATCCTGGGCGCGTTTCTCGCCAATCCCCTTTATGCTGGTCAGCTCTTCTGTGGTCGCCGTATTGATATTCACTGCTGCCAGGGCAAGGCCCGAGAGAGCAAACCACATCGCGAATGCCAGTAACAGTTTTCCCATATCGTCCTCCTTGTTTTTTCCATATCGCACGACTCTGTTGATTAGACGGTGTTGTACCATTGGCCTTCAATCGCGCAGCGGTTTGAGGCGGCAATGTTCGATGCGACCCGCTGCTGTCAATACAAGCTCCTCCGGCTGCGCGCGAATATCAGTCACCGTCAAATTTTTCTAGGCCGGTGACCCAATCGCCCGGGCCGTGAAATAACACCCAAAAAGGCTTGCCAGCTTGTCGCCAATAATCGTTGACAGATTGGAACACCTCTACGGCGCTGTGAAATACTTGAGGTTTACGTGCCGCTAGATGTTTCGAGTTTTCAAAGATGACCACCCAGCCTCTGCCATCGAGCCAGGAGAGATCGGTCAGGCAGTCATTGAGAGCATCCCAATTCTTGCCGAACCAGTCAGGGAAGTTGAGCGCCCGTGCTACGCGGCCGATAAGGCCTACTTTGCTGGCAAGGCCTTTCAGGTCGATTCTAATCACCGTAAGCCCGGCACTTGCGGCCGCTTGCTCGATTTCGTCCGGATCGCCGCTTAGCTGGCAGACATCGGATTGTTCGGCGTTAGCGAGCTTTCTTGCGCTCATGGTGATAAGCCTTTGCGAACTTCGCGGAATGTCCGGTAATGATCCTCGGTATAATAGCATTCACCGTTTTCACCGGCGACAATGCGTCTGGCACCGCGATCACGACGACCGGGTGTGGGTACGGTAAATTCTCGGTAGTAACCGCGCTTCTTAAGCGGCAAGCGTCGCTCGAAGTTGCCGAACACCGCGCCCTCGCGCGGATGTGGAAAGGGGCCTCCTTTTTCGATCAACTGCAGAGTCGTTCGCGCTTCGCTGGGCAATTCCTGGAGTGCGACCTCTTTGATCCGTGTCCTTGGTTGATCTTGACCATAGATAGCTAAGACCCAGCTGTGGAGTATTACGAAGCTGATGAGTAGGGCAAATAGCCTGATCACGGCAGGGACACTGATTGTCCGGTATCCTAAAGTTCCGGCGCTTAAATCAGAGCAGTTGGTGCGCCGCGGTATTGATTGGATCACCGCCAGTCAGATGGCAGTGATTCTGCTATCCGAGTACATCCGCTACCCGGGCAGGGTGAAAGTCTAATTAAACCGCGTCTTCAGGCCGTTCGTATTTCGCTTTGCCCATCCGTTCTTTGATGGTCGGATAAGCGACGGTGAACACTGTCAAAGCGATGAGTCCCATCACCGTCGGGAAGAGCAGCCACTTTGCGCCGTATGCGGCGGTGGAAATCCACAAATAGTTCTCAGCGATTTTACCCAGGGTGAGTCCTAATATCAGCGGTGGCCGAGGCCAGCCATATTTCACCATGAAGTAGCCGACGAGTCCGAAAATGAGTGTAAAAATCACATCCATGATATCGTTGTTGGCGGTAAACGAGCCGATAAAAACGAGAAACATCAGGAATGGGATCAGCAGTGATCCACGAATAAATGTGAGCGCTGCCAGGTGATTCAAAAACAGAAAACAAATTCCGGCGACAATAATATTGGCGATAATCAACACCCAAACCATAGAAAATGTCACATCGAGCCGTGATTTAAGCATCTCCGGGCCAGGATTAAGTCCGACGATCAGCATGGCGCCGAGCAGTAGCGCCATGCTGCCGCTGCCCGGAATACCAAAAGCAATCGTCGGGATGAGATCGCCGCCGCGCGTGGAATTGTTTGCCGCACCGGGACCGAGCAGGCCTTCGATGGCGCCTTTGCCGGCCCTCGACTTATCTTTCAATCCGGACACGGCATGGGCATAGGAGATCCATTGGGCAACGTTCGCTCCTAAAACCGGTAGAACGCCGAAGTAGACGCCGATGAGGCTGCAACGCACGACCAGCCAAAAATGGCGAAACGTATCTTTGACTCCGTCCATAACGCCGGTAAGCTTGCCTGTTTTGCCACCAGCGATGCTGGTACCGCGCACGGCAAGATCGACGATCTCTGGTATGGCGAACAGACCGACGACAACGGGGATGAGATCGAGCCGATCCCACAAATAGAGACTGCCGAAGGTATAGCGCAGCGAGCCGGTCTGTGGGTCGACGCCGATGGCCGCCAACATGAGTCCGATTCCACCTGCCAGCAGACCTTTAATCAGGGACGGACCGGCCAAGGTGCCGATAAAGGTGATGCCCATTATGGCTATAATGAACAGTTCCGGCGAGCCGAACAGCAAAACAAGCGGACGCATGATCGGAATCGAAAGCGCTAGCGAAACCGCGCCAATGATGGAGCCCAAGACTGAGCTCATGATTGCGGCGCCCAGCGCTCGGCCGGCTTCGCCGTTCTTCGACATTGGATAGCCGTCCAGGATCAGCGCGGCGGAAGAACCCTCGCCAGGGATACCGAATAAAATCGAAGTAAGATCGCCTGTCGTGCCGGTGACCGCGAGCATCCCCAGGAGAAAAGCAAACGCGGAAATCGGGTCTTTGATTGAATAGGAAAACGGCAGCATCAAAGCGAGTGTCGATAAGCCGCCGATGCCGGGAAGCAAGCCGACCCAAAAGCCGATGAAGATACCTATCAGCATGTAGCCGAAGGCGGGCCACGCTACGACTTGCCAAAACCCACTGACAAAAGCTTCAAGCATGTCCGATCTCCTAGACGTTGTTTTTCGTGCGGATCATGCCTATCTCATCCCCGTGCGGCGGTCAACAACATCCGGAGGTTGCGTTGCGCGCTAACCTATCTGTCGGGAAACGGGACAATGTTATCGTGTCGGAAGATGGGACCGCGCCTTGCGGAAGGCACGATTTAGGCGTGACGATAATCGAGGCATCGAGGGGTTGGTTCTGTGAATTCCCTATCGTCCTTCCGATTCATCGAATCGAAAGATCGAACTGGCCGGAGTATTAGAGATCGACCCGGAGTTTGTAAGCAGATCAGACATTTTCGAGTTCGATCTAATAGACACGTTGTACGAGACTGCGCCAGATCGGCTATCCTTGTTTGCGATGGAGTTGCCGGCAGAAGTATTCCCAAAGATTGTGCACCGCGTCGGGATGATAAAAGCGCTTGCGCTTGAGCAGGGCTTCGGCGTCCGTCGACCAGGAGAAAGCGCCGATGGACGCTGCGGCAACCTGCGTCTGAGCGCTGTGTTCGAGGAGCACGCCGCGAACGCAGGCCTCCTCGATGGAATTCGCGGCCACGACAATGCCGTGGTTTCGAAGCAGCACGATTTTGTGCTCGCCGAGTAACCGAGCAACGGCCACCCCCTGTTCCGGGGTGACGATGAGGTCCGAAGATTCGTCAAATTTTTTCAACGCCGGCGGAAAGAAAGCGCAGCTCATGTTGGTGATCGGTAGGAGACGGTGCTCCGAAGAGGCGATGATTGTCGAGTAGACCGGATGTGTGTGGATGACGCAGCGGATTTCAGGATTGGTCCGGTACACTTCGCTATGAATCGGAAATTCATTGTGCCGCTTGCGCTTGCCGGCTATTTTGTTGCCGGCGAAATCGATAAGGACCAGATCGTCCTCGGTAACTTCCTCCAGCCCTATGCCAGATCCCTTGATCCAGTATTGTCCGGGAGTGTCAGTCAACGCCGAGACATGTCCGTAGATGAAATCGTTATGCCCGTGCATAGCCAAAATCCGGCAGGCCAAAGCGAGTGTCTCTTGCGTTGTCATGGCAGTGCCCTTCTCCAGGTGAATTAGTTTGCTCCGGTTAGCTCGAGTCTAGCGCCGTGGAGCAGGTGATTATCCAGAGTCTCCGGAGCGGCGCCCTGGCTGTGTAAAGTGGCGGAGTAGGGCGATGCGCCATAAGTGCGTATCCAGTCAACCAGCGAACTCGATGCGTTGTAGGGCATTAAAAACTCCATCGAATGAGGACCGATTTGAAAAGCTAAACCTTCAGCGCCCAGCTCGGTTCGCGCGATCGGTTTGCCGCTCTGCTCCAGAACCTCGCTATACCACCGGTCCACTTCCGACAGCTCGTTAACGGCTATTGTCACCCTATCGATACCGACTGCGCCATTTTTGTGATGGAACTGTTGGGGGATACGTTCGTTCCGCGGCGTGATGTCTTGAATCAGGAACGGCGCAAACCCCCGATGCGAACCGGTCGCCAGAGAAAGTATCCATTTTAATTCGTAGCCATCGGGGCGAGTCCGGGACCACGGCACCGGATCATTGATCGCAACTCCGGCGGCGCGCAGCTTTTGCGTATCGCCTTGGAGATCGTCGGTTTGCAGGCAGTAATCGACCAAGCGTTCTCCAGTTTGCAGCGGTTGCCACCAGCGATGATCGGACGCGTCACGATAGAATCCTATCAATTCGAGATAAGATCCATCGCTAAACGAGATGAGCATGTTATGACTGCCGACCGGATGTTTTCCGCCGGGAACAACCGTAAAGCCCAGCTTTTCATAATCCGCGGCCGCCTGTCGCAGATCTTCTACGACGATGACTAAATGGTCGATACCTTTAAACATGGCTCACACCTGCAGGATGTTCCTACTTAAACGCCGGCGCCACTTCCTTTAGAAAACGGTTCATTTGTCCGGTCTGATCCCATGACGTCATTCTCAAGGTAATATGCTCGATGCCTGCGCCGAAATAGGCTTTGAGCTCTTGGATGCACTGCTTTGGCGTGCCTGCGGTGGTGAAGCCTTCGACGAAGTTCATGCTGAAATTCGACGTGTAGTACTTGTCGAGGAACGCTTTGCTTTCATCCAATGCGACTTGGCGGTTTTCCTTGATGTTGATGTTGTGATAGAGCGAGCTGCCAATCTTCGATGGATCGCGGCCTTCTTGCTTAGCCATTTCGAGTATCCGGGTCCATTGGGACTTAAATTCTTCCGGCGTGACTTTGTTGGTCATCCAACCGTCGGCGAATTTTGCCACACGGCGCAAACCGCGTTCGACTGCGGGTGACGGCGCGCTGGCGCCGTCTTTCCAGGTCAGGCCGGTGGGATTGCTGGCAATCCAGATCGGCAGCGGATTTTGTACCGGACGCGGTTGTATCGTTACGCCTTCAAACTCGTAAAATCGCCCTTTGTGCGAAGCGTTTTCTTCGTCGAAGAGTTTGCGCAGGATGGTGATGCCTTCTTCCAACCGGCCGACGCGCTCAGTGTCCTTGATCCCCATCACCCGGTGCTCAAGAGCCTGCGCCGGGCTCTGCTCATTAGGGCCACCCAAGCACACCGCCAGCCAAGCTCGACCGGCCGAAATGACATCCAGGCTGGTCCATTGCTGCGCAAGCAAAGCGGGATGACGTTGCGGGAACGTTGCCATGCAGCCGACCGCCAAACGCATTTTTTTTGTGACAACGGCGAGAGCTGACAAGAGCGTAATCGATTCCAATCGCGGCTTGGCCAATAAGCTGTCGCCGACCCAGACGGCATCGAATGCGCCCGAGTCCTCGCCGCGTTTTGCCATCTCGAAAAGTTCCGGGACAGTAACGGCGCCGATGATGACGCCGCGGTTTGCCAGGGTTAACCCAAATGAGGCCATAATCCGGTTCTCCTTACTGCTTTCCATAGCATATGCTCCACCGGTTTCGAAACCAATCCGGTGATTGACAGCAAATAATCGCTATGGTTGGGTTACCTGCAAATCCGCGAGAGGTAACAATGACGGCCACATTCAGAAGCTATCTTGAAGCATTGAAGATCAACGGCGAGTTGCTCGAGATTACCACGGCCACCGATGCGCGCGACATCGCTGCGCTGGTGCCGCAGGCCGAACAGGCAATTTTGTTTAAAAACGTAACTGGTTACTCGATGCCAGTAGCGTCGGGACTTTTGCAATCGCGCAACCGACTGGCACTGGCCATGGGAGTTCCGTACGAAAAGATCGAAAGCAAGCTGCGCGCGGCCATGGATCATCCGATCGCGCCGCAACGGGTCCAGCATGGACCTGTAAAGGAAGTGGTTCGCAGCGGTAATGATCTCAACCTCTTTGACCTGCCGGTGCCGGTTTTTTCCATCATGGATGGCGGCCCCATGATCACCGGAGGTGTTGTGATCGGTGAGGATCCGGAATTTGGCATGAACGCTGGCGTCTACAGGTTAATGCTCAAGGAACGAGATGTCACCGGCATCGATATAGTAACGCCGAATAATTTGCGCAAGTTCGCCGAGCGGGCGCTGCAGCAAAAAAAACCGCTGCCGATATCGATCTCGATCGGTACGCATCCTTACGAGCTGATCGCATCCACTTTTAAAGCCAATCTCGGTGTCAATGAGCTCACCTTTGCCGGCGGGCTTCGGGGCGAACCATTGATGCTCACCGAGGGCGAAACCATCCCGGTGCCGTGTATAGCCGATGCCGAGATCGTTTTGGAAGGAGAAATTCTTCCGGAAGGCTGGATTCATCCTGAAGGACCATTTTGTGAGTTCAATCGGCTAATGGGCGGCATTCATCTCAATCCGCGTGTACGCATCAAAGCGATCCTGCATCGTAAGGATCCGATTTACTATGCGTTGCATATGCCCTGGGAAAACATTTGGATGAGCGCGCCGATATACGAAGCTGCCGCTTGGCGTGTGCTTCACGAAGCCGGCGTTCACGCCACCGCCATCAATGTAACGCCCGGGGGATGCTGTCACTGGCATATCGTGGCTGGGATCAAGAGATCGCCTGGCGATGGCAAGAATGCGATCATGGCGCTTTTAGCCATCGCCGACATCAAACATGTGACTATTGTCGATGATGATATCGATGTATTCGATCCGACGGACGTTGAATGGGCCGTGGCCACCCGTGTACAGGCCGATCGTGACGTGCTGATCGTTTCCAATGCTCGTTCCAAACCTCTGGATCCATCGCTGCCGCCTGCCGCTACGGGCAAAATTCCGACGACGGCTAAAATGGGCATCGACGCAACTATTCCGGAAAACGTGCCGGCCACTCGTTACAATCGGATTGTTTATTACAACCAAGGCAAGGTGCAGCTAAAAGACTATCTCAAGAGCGCTGGCGCGAAACCCGGGACTGCAGCCGAACCGTATGATACACAAGCCGTCTCCGAAAAGATTCTCAGCGAGTTGGCAGAGTCGCACCGCTTTTTTGCCGAGTTGTTAGAGCGGCTTCCTGATGTCGACTATCGCGCTATCGCGATAGCTCTGGGCACTCTACACCAGCAGGGGAAGATCAATCAGGACGGCGATGGAAAATATCGGATGACGCAACCAACGCCTCCATGACGGTCCTCCTAAATTGCCCTGAGGCCGAACACACCGATACCGATTCTCTATTCAATCTCATTTCTGAACCAGCGCCTCTTATCCCGTCCCGGGCTTAAGACACATCAATAGATATACTTGCGAATTTTGTTAGCTGGCTCTTGTGGCATAACCATTGCGCAGAAGAGGGGAATCTTTCGAAGGAGGTTTCAATATATGAAAGGGAAACGGTTATTAGCGATTTCAGCTTCTGTTCTCACGGCAGCTTGGATTACAGCGGATGCTGGAGTGACCCTCGCGCAAACTAAAAGCAAGGACAGCAAGGTGAATCCCGACCTCAATCCATCTGTCGGTGCTTCGCAGTCCGAGAGGACGGGTAGCGACAGTCAAACTCCGCTCCCGGAGAAGAGCCCGATGACAGGGACGGTGGAGAAAGGCCCTGGCTCAACCGAGGGCTCTAGCTCTACCGGCACCACCAAGGGCTCCCGCTCTAGTGGGACTAGCAAGGGAACGAGCCAGTCGCGGACAAAGGATGATAAAACAATAAATCCTGACCTTAATCCCTCCGTCGGTGGTTCGCAGTCGGAAAGGACAGGCAGTAGCGGAACGCCGATGCCGAAGAACAGCCCGGCCACCGGAACCGTAGAGAAAGGCACGGGCTCTTCGCGGTAGTTGTTCTACAATGTTTCGGTGCCGGACAGAAGTCGGCACTGAGAAACACTTGCCCCACATGCGGGAGTCAATGTTCTCTTTTGACTCCCGCATCGTTTTGTCGCTGGCCATCGCCACAACATCTTCTCGCGATATCTTCAAAGTCACTCTGAGCAACGTGTGATTGCCACGATCGTGTGAAGCTTTCATCGGCGCGGAACGATCAGCCGTTCGCCTTGACAGACGTGAGCGGGCTTAATATGAGGGTTGCTATGCCGGTTCGTAGTGGCGTGCTCGGCCATATTGTCTTGAATGTCGCTGACCTGAAAAGGTCGGAACGATTCTATCGCACTGTGCTTGGGCTCAAAGTTTCCGCGCGCAATACCAGGACGAAGATGACCTTCTTGAGCTACGGTCGAGAGCATCATGATATTGCGCTCATGCAATTACCCAAGGGGGCCAAAGCAGTGAGTGGCAACGGCGTTCCCAAGCTCCATCACTTCTGCATCTATGTCGAGTCCGCCAGGGAAATCGATGACCTGTACCCGGTCCTCAAAAGACGAAAGATTCCAATTGTCAGCGGCCCCGAGACATTAGAAGTCGCCGGTAACCGTTCCATCAGTTTTCTGGATCCGGACGGCAATCGCGTAGAGATCGCCTGCAATGCAAATAAATACAAATACGACAATCGGGAGAAGGGCCTGGCGCAGAGATGAAGGCGCAAGGTGAAGAAGCTTATGAATTCCAGGTATGAAGCGAGGTGACGATGTCAGGCCAAATGGTGCTCAGCGGCGAAACTTTACCGACTGAAGATTTCTGTAAGGTGCTGATCGATGAGGTCAAGAATCGGCATGCCCGTCTGCACCACCCGTTCTACGCGGATCTTTATGATGGAAAATTGCCGTTAGATGCGGTCAGGATCTGGGCGAAAGAGGCTTGGGGAATTTTTGCTTACAACGTAGCGATCAATACCGCGAAGCTAGTTCGTTGCCAGTTGTCGGGGATTCACGATCCGGAAATTCACAAAAAATTCGTCGATATCATTCACTCAGAGGTCGGCTATAAGTACTTCGAAGGTAGCCCGCGGGCGGTGCCCGGGCATCGGGCGTTGTTTCTCCGTTTCGGCGAGAGCATCGGGATTCCGGCCCAGGAACTGGAACGTTGCGAGCGTGAAGAAGACTTTCTCCCGACGACGGTGTTAGCTCGGGTGGGCTGGCTCGAGATCGCGCTGCGCAGCAATCATATTCTCGAGCAAGTGGCAGCTACCAACTGCTGCAATGAGTTCTCCAATCAATTGACCGGCGGACGATTCTTTAAAGCGTTCAACCGCCACTATGGATTGAGTGCGAAGGACATTGAATTTTTTGCCGAACATGGCGAAGCGGACACCGAGCACAGCAATATAGGTTACGAACTCGTCGAGCAGTTTGCTACAACCAATGACCTTCAGGTCAGAGTGCTCAAGGCTCTGAGAAAGGGGTTATCCATTTGGTGGGCGCTGACCGACGGAGTCGCGCGGGAATGCGCAAGAAGAGATCTGCATTGATCGTAGTGTTTGCTTCGATGTTGCGCGATGGAAACGCTTTCAACATTTAATCTAAAGCGCTGGGTCGATGAGAACCGGCACCTGTTCAATCCTCCGTTCCGAACCAATCAACTTATCGTTCATCACAAAGACTTCTTGGTGATGATTCTGCGGGGACCGAATACTCGGCTCGATTTTCATATCGAACCGGGTGACGAGTTCTTTTATCAAATCGAGGGCGATATGGAGCTGCATCTGAAGCCGCCCGGCGAAAGAAGAGAGATCGTGACGATCAAACAGGGAGAAATTTTCGTTTGCCCCGGCGATCTGCCGCATTCGCCCCGCCGCTATGAAAACACCTGGGGGCTGGTTATCGAGCGCAAACGCCGCGATGAAGAAAAGGAAGAGTTTGCGTGGTTCTGCGAGAAATGTGACGAACTGATACTCAGTCGAGTCGTCAATCAGGGCAATATTCCGAGCCAGGTTTCGACTGTCTATCGGGAGTTCAACGAGAACGTGCAGATCCGGACCTGCCAGGCCTGCGGATACGTTTTTCCACCGACACCGATGGCGGAGCGATTGAGTTTTCTGGAATCAAAGAAGTGAGGGCTGATATTGCGCCTTGAGACGTGTCACATTGGTATGCACGCGGTCACTTGCATCCGGCACATTACGCATCCGGTTTCCTGATTGATCGCATGAGAGTGACATAGGCAACAATTGCACAAGATGTTCTCGTGACGATCCGTGCACTGGTCATCGAGTTAGGCTGCTTCGGCAGTTCGTTCGCAAAACTGATTCGTTGTTGATGCGTCCCGACCTCAGCAGAGGAGGAGTTATGATTCTCGGTCATCTACCATTGCGCCAAGCCGTCATCGATGCCGCGAATAGGCTGGTGCGCGTCGGCGCAATTTCCATGAGTCATCATGGAAACTTCAGCGTGCGTGTGCCGAATACCGATACGATTCTCCTTACCGCCACCAGCTCATTCGATAATCTCAGTCCCGAAAATCTGGCGCTACTCGATCTTGGCGGACGACTCCTCGAAGGTGAGATCAATCCGACCAACGCCGAAATCATCCACATGCACGCGGTGGTTTACAAGCAACGTCCTGAAACGGGCGCCGTGGTGCACACTCATTCCACTTACGCGACCAGTTTCGCTCTCGCCAGCCGCTCGCTATCCTGCTCGTATGAGGCATTGGTGCGCGCAGAGATGACCGACGGCGTGCCCCTGGCTCATTATGGCCCGCGAGGGTCGGCGGCATCCGTGGATAACATCGCCGCCGCTTTGAGCAGCGCGGCTCACACCAAGGCAGTCCTGTTAGAAAATCATGGGGTGCTCGCCTTTGGCGCAGACCCAGCCGCAGCCGCTCGCGCCAACTTGATCGTCGAGGAAGCTGCCCAAATGGCGATCTTCGCGGAAATGCTGGGTGGCGCGAAAGAAATCCCAGCTGATCTTTTAAGAGCGACGGTGACACGGCGAGACGAGTTCGCGCGCGCGGGCACCAAGCGGCTTTAACACGGGACGGCGTCCAAATCGCTGCAACGTCGATTAAGCTGGCGAGGGAGACGAAATGGCAATTCGATTGATCGTAACTATCGCAGCAGCACCGGGAAAAGGCGCAGAGCTTGCACGGCTTTATAGCGCTTACTGCGCAGACGTGATGAAAGAGCCGGGCTGTGAACAGTTCGAGGTGTTTCAAAGTGCTGTGAATCCCGACAAGTTGGTGCTGCTTGAAAGATGGACCGACAAGGCCGCGCTGGATGTGCACGCATTGACCAGTGTTCGTCCGACTCTGCCACCCGAGCTGAGAGTAGGCACGAGTGAACGCGAAGACTATGAGTTTAATCGGACACGTTAGGCATATGATGATTTTAATTTGCAATATTGAATGAACTGAAATTGGCTCGTAACACTCTATTGGCTAGAAGCAGTCCCACATGTCTCTCCGATTAGTTCTTGCAGCGACGGCCCACGAAAAGATGGCAAAGATGTTGTCACTTCAATAACAAGCTCAGCGCACCGCCGAGTGTCGAACTCTGACCAGTTATTTTACGACAAACAACGCTGCAACAGACCTCATCAAAATTTTATTGACATGCGCCGCGCAGCAGAGTAGATGATCAATTACTCCTCGATCAGCGCTCACAGAGATAATTTCATCATAACTTCTTGGACTCTCAGGATGGATAGTTATGAAAGAGATTTTGTCTCTTATCCTCGCAGTGCTCCTCCTATCGACCGGTTTCGGTCTTATTCATTACCCGGCGGCCTCAGGTCTGACGTTAGCAGCGGAATCGGATGAGGCTCTTCAACCGCTAATCACCACATCGGAACTGATTGTCGGAGAGAATCGCTTCGCCTTTGGACTGATCAAAAGAGACACGCTTCTGGAAGGCGCTAATGTTCAGCTTCGGATCTATTCCATTGATGGGCCGCAAGCACAACTAGTAGCGGAAACCAACGCTCTTTATTATCCGGTCGGGGCTGCGCAAGCCGGTGAGCAGGTGCACCGCCATGCTGACGGTACAAAGCACGTGCATCGCGCCGACAGCGATGTGCGCGGTCTTTACGTCAGTCGTCTCACGTTCGCGCATCCTGGTCCCTGGGGTGTCGAGCTGCAGGTGCGGGATGATAGTGGCGCTTTGGCAACCGCACGTCTCACAGTGACGGTGTCCAACGCGCCGCAAACGCCGGCTTTGGGTTCTCCCGCGCCGCGCAGCCGCAATGTGGTTGCCACCGATGTGCGCGATCTGCGCATGATCGACACCAGTCAGAAACCGGATCCTCGACTACATCAAATACGAATCGCCGACGCGATCGCTCAACGAAAACCCCAGCTCATCGTCTTCGCCACGCCGCAGTTCTGCACGAGCCGGATGTGCGGCCCAGTCCTCGATATCGTTCGGCAGTTGATCCCTGAGTACAACAAGCGAGTCGCCTTTACTCACCAAGAAATCTGGCAGGATTTCGCCGGTAAGAAGGTCTTTCCAACTGTAGAAGAGTGGCGCCTGGTATCCGAGCCGTGGATTTTTATTGTGGATGGCGACGGAATCATCCGGGCCAAGTTTGAAGGGCTTGTAATGGGCAAAGAGCTGGAAGCGGCGCTACAGGAAGTGCTCCAGTTGAATCCACCGCGGCATCACTAGGCTCGGTATCAGTTATTCAAAGGATCTGGAATGCACAACACGAATATTGAAACACACGCGGCTAGATATCCTCGGTTGATTGAAAGCTGCCTCCCGAAGGTTTTTCCGTGGGCCTTCGCGGAGGCGAAGACGTCGCGCCACGGAGTTGGTGTCGGAAATCACGTATTGAACCGCATGAGGAGGAGAAAGGAATGAAACGTTCCCTGATATTAATCATGGCACTTTTAAGTTTCTGGGTTATAGCCCCGAACGCTATGTCTCAAACCGTGGACGAGTCTCGACTGAGTGGTCGCCGAGCTGACACGACGGTAAGCTTTGGCCTTTGGCAAACCGACCCGCCATTGAATAGATTTGCTGGCAACCCCGCCATGGGCGCAGGCAATCACCACGAAGTAATACCTAACGTATCGAGGATCGATATCTCACGAAAGGATAATGGCGGGGTGAACTTCATCATCAGCGGCAATCATGTCGTCGCCATCTACGATGACGGCACCCGGCCCGAGGATATCGATCCAAATCTGCTGGTCCCTAATATAACCACCGCGGGTGGCGTCATCGATGATCCGGATAAAAGAATTTACCGCGGTGTCAA
>DASUVS010000363.1:0-5309 GCA_036378835.1 Binatia bacterium
TCTGACCTGCACGATATCGATCTCGCGGTCATGAAACCCCGCTGCGGAACTCTAATCTTTGGCTACTGGGTATATGCCAGGGATCAGCAAAATATCAACTGCTACAAGAAGGACTGCCGCTCATCCCGAAATTAGTGCGAAACGCCTGCCCGCGGCAACCAAGATAGAGGAACCATTTCCATCGGAAATTTTATTGCCAACTGCTTTGGCCCCTGGTTTACCCGTACGAGGCTCCGACGAGCTGCGGCGCAACGAGGCACGATGTTTCTGAATTCAATTCAAGAGCCTTTTGCTTTTGATAGGCGATGATTTGTGATAGCCTCTGCGCTGGGTTTCGTCCCAATCCGAAAGGCGCATTCCTAAACACATGAAAATCATCCAGGTTCCGCTATTGCGCGATAATTACGCTTATCTACTGGTCTGCGAGAAGAGCAAAGAGGCGGCGGTCATCGACCCTTCTGAAGCCGAGCCGGTAATAAAACGGATCGAACAGGAAAAGATCACTCTCACCTCCATTCTAAGCACGCATCACCACCGCGATCATACCGGCGGCAACGAAGGTATTCTTGCGCAGCACAAGGTCGATGTTTACGGCCATAAGAGCGATGCTGCGAGGATCTTCGGCTTGACACGAGGAATCGAGGAAGGCGATGAGATCAAGGTCGGGGATTTGACCGGCAAAGTTCTTTTTATTCCGGGTCACACCAGCGGCCATGTCGCTTATCTCTTCGGCGGCAATCTATTTTGCGGCGATACCCTATTCACCGCGGGGTGCGGCCGGCTCTTCGAGGGCACGCCCGATCAGATGCATGGATCGCTAAAGAAACTGGCGGCGCTACCGGACGAAACAAAAGTTTATTGCGGTCACGAGTATACTGAAAGCAATCTCCGTTTTGCCGTGACATTGGAGCCGAAGAACCACAAGCTGGTATCTAGATTTGAGCGGGTGCAAGGATTAAGAACGCGAGGCGCTTCCACGGTTCCCGCCACCCTGGAAGAAGAAAAGCAGACCAATCCGTTCTTGCGCTGGGATAGCAAAGAGCTTCAAATGACCCTCAAATCCCAGAATCCCGATCTCCGTCTAGATCCGGTTTCCGTATTTGCGAAAGTACGCCAGCTAAAGGATTCCTTTTAACGGGCTTGTTCTCAGCAAGGCTGACGCAAAGTTCTACAGCGGTCACGTATCGCGCCTCCTGAGCCATCATGACGATCTGCCCGGTGAGCCTTCACTCAGGCGCAGATGGATCCCGCAACTCCTGCGCGAAGGAACTTTTCACAACGAAGCAGTCTCTGTTACACTGTTCTTCCTCGCTCGGCGGCGTACTCCCATCTGGTTAGAAAATGTTCAGCGCCGCGCGGCATGATTTCTACAATGCGCAGGAGCTTGGGTTGGACGCTTCATTCTTGAGCGACAAAGGCAAAGGTACACGATGACAATCACCGGCGCAGCGACACCTGGGGGCACGGAGCGTTACCGCGACCGTTTTGGCGGCAGAATTCATCGGGAGCATTACCGGCAATCTCAAAGTCTTTGGATGTCTTCCATCGGCATCGGCACTTATCTCGGCGATTATGACGCCGAGACCGACGGTGAGTACTGCCAAGCTATTAATCGCGCAGTTCAGTGCGGCTGCAATGTGATCGACAGTGCGATAAATTACCGCCTGCAAAGAAGCGAGCGCGCGATCGGCGCGGCATTGCAGGATCTTTCGGCCAAGGGATTTCAACGGGATGAAATCATCGTTGCGAGCAAGGCAGGATTCATCCCTTATGACAGCGCGCCGCCAGCCGATGTCCGGAGGTATTTCGAAGAAACCTTCTTTCAGCCCGGGATCGTTAGCGCCGCCGATATCATCAGCAACTCTCATTGCATGACCCCGGCTTATCTTTTGAATCAGCTCGACTGCAGCCTGAAAAATCTTTCTCTTGAATGCCTCGATATCTATTACATCCACAATCCGGAGACGCAGTTAGGCAAAATATCTCGTGAGGAATTCAATAGTCGTTTATTCAAAGCTTTTGAGGCGATGGAAGGGGCAGTGTCGGCGGGAAAAATCCGCATGTACGGCACGGCGACATGGAACGGCTACCGCAATGATCCGCAGGCCAAGGATTACCTGTCTCTGGCGGAGACCATCGGTCTGGCGACAAAAGCCGGCGGCAAAGATCACCATTTTAAGGTGATACAACTGCCCTTCAATTTTGGCATGACGGAAGCTCTGTCCCTGTCAAACCAAACAGTCGGAGGCAAAACTCTTACGATTTTGGAAGCGGCGCAAGCCTTCGACATCACGGTCATGTGCAGCGCTTCCATTCTACAGGGTCAGCTCGCCGCCAATCTTCCGTCGATGATCGGCGCCGCATTAACCGGGCTCGAAACCGACAGCCAGAGATCGATTCAGTTTGTGCGCTCCACCCCGGGGGTCACCACCGCTCTGGTCGGTATGAAACAGCTCAAGCACGTGGAAGAGAATCTGCGCACGGCTCGAGTCCCACCCGCGCCATGGGAGCAATATTCAAAACTATTCGAGTCGAACCCGTAGACTCAGTAGGCACCCGTGATTTCGCACGCCACTAGCTAGCTTAGCAGATTACTAAAAAACTCTGGTTGCAGGCTGCTCAAAAAGATTCAGGGGCTAGGCGCGGCGAATCACAAGGATGAAAGCGGAAATCTGAGAGCGGAATTCAGTTTTCAGCTTTCATAATTCATCTTTCCGAAGCATACGGGTCTTTTCGCGCCCTGTTAGTTTGCGGTGAGTGAATCTAAGTTGCCAAATATTTTTTCCAATCGTTGGAGTGCCGGTTGCGGCAAGGGCGGCTTCAGAACGGCTTGGATATTGGCTTTGAGATGTTCGGGATTACCGGTGCCGGTGAGAACGACGTCGACGGCGGGTTCATGCCGGCAGAAACGATAAGCCGCTTCCGGGATTGTCGCGGCGACTCCCTTCTCGAGAAGAAATCCGAGCGGGTTATCTTCATCGACAACGCTCCGCGGAATCACTCCCTTTTGAATCAATTCGCCGCATAAGCTTCTTAAACGATCCGACTGGCTCAGAGTCCTGCGGACGGCGAACATGTCCAGAACTCCAACCTCTTTAGCTGCGGTCAATGGGAAAACGGTTCTGCGCGCCGAAGGATTGAGAAGATTGAAGCCGACCATCACCACGTCCCATAGATCCTCTCTCAAGCTTTGTTGCAGCATCTGATGCGAGGTATCGGTCACAAACCCCTCGGTCACACCGATGAAGCGAATCTTGCCCTGATCGCGAAGGCGCCGCATGGCCGGCATCAATTTCTCTTTTGCAAAGACATAATCTTTCGGCTCGACCCCATGAAGATGATAGATATCGATGTAGTCGGTGCCGATTGATCTCAGACTCTGCTCCAGTCCCTGGATGATCGCCTCGGCGGGGTTGCTGTGATCGGCCGGAGGCAAGGTCTTCTTGGTCGAGATAATCAATTTATCCCGCGCTACTCCGGCAATCGCTTTCCCGACAACAGGCTCGGTTCCATACGATTGAGCCGTGTCGAGGAAATTGATGCCCAAGTCGATGGCCTGACGGACCAGCGAAACGGCGCCGGCTTCCGCGGCGGCGTTGTCGCGCAGCCCGAGGCGGCTCGGCCCGCCGCAACCCAGACCCGCAACACTTACCTTCAGACCCGTGCGACCTAGCGTTGTGTATTCCATGGCATCAAAACCTTCAGTTCCAATGGTTCCAGCCATTCCAGTAGTTCCAAATGTTAAGACTGTAACTGCTTGAACGATCGGAACACCGGAAATGCTTCTCGAACGTTAGAACCGGTGGAACGTTTGGAACTGTCCTAGTCCCATTCTACCCGAACTCCGAGCACCTCTCCGGTCGCTCGCAGCTCACTGGCGGCGGTCAACACGCAATTGACCCAAGCCTTGCGGCCGTCGAGTTTGATAATACGCGCGCGCAACTGGATTGGCTCTGCAACGGGCGTAGGCTTTAGATACGACACATTCAAATTCGCGGTGACGTAGCCGATGCGCGGCGGACTGCCGATCGGACGTTGCTCCTGTTTGTAGGCATGCGCAATAGCGAGGTTCAAGCTGTGACAGTCGATGAGCGAAGCAATGATGCCGCCATTGACGTTTTGCTTTGTGCCGCCGCAGTGGTGCGGCTGAGCATGCCAGGTTGCTACGGCTTCATCGCCGTCCCAATAGCTTTTGATCTGCAAACCTTGATCATTGTCCGCGCCGCAGCCATGGCAGTAGCGAACCGTGCCCTGATCCTGAAATGCTTGCCCATTCATCGAAAGGAAGGATCTACTTCTTTTCGAGTTTCAACGAGGCCGAATTGATGCAGTAGCGCAAGTGGGTCGGCGCCGGTCCGTCATCGAAGACGTGGCCTAGATGAGCGTTGCATCGACTGCAGAGCGCTTCCGTGCGGCGCATGAGAAAGCTGTTGTCGGTTTCTGTGTCGACCTTGTCATCGGCAATCGGCTGGTAAAAACTCGGCCACCCGGTGCCGGAATCGAATTTGCTGTCGGAACTGAACAGCTCGTTGCCGCAACACGCGCAGTGATAAGTTCCCTGGTCGTGACAGTCCCAGTATTTTCCGGTGAAAGCGCGTTCGGTGCCTTTCTGGCGGCACACCTCGTACTGCTCCGGCGACAGTTCTTTCCGCCACTCTTCATCGGTTTTTTCAATCTTTTCCTTTGATTCACTCATGGTTTCCTCCTGAACCACCATGCCTCCTTAGCTTTGCATATTGATAAACTGCAGGGGAATCGGCAGATTCGAAGACCTCAACAGTTTGATGACCGCCTGCAAATCGTCGATTTTTTTTGCTGTGACTCGAACCTGTTTTTCCTGGATGGCTGCTTGAACCTTCATCTTCTGATCTTTGATCATCTTAACAATCGCCCGGGCCGTATCGGAATCGACCCCTTCCTTGATCGAAATGGTCTTCTGAATCATCCCCTGGGCCGCCATTTCGCTGGGCTTGTATTCCAAACATCGAGTGTCGACTTTCCGCTTGACCAGATTTTCCACCAATGTCTCTTGCACCGCGCGCATCTTCATTTCATCTTCGGTCGTAAGGTTGATCTTCTTGTCTTTTTTGTCCAGCACGACCTCGGTTTTTGATTCGCGAAAATCGTAGCGGGATTGGAGTGTCTTCTTGGTGATATTCACCGCGTTATCGACTTCCTGCAGGTCGATACGGTTAACAACATCGAAAGACGCCATGAATTTCTCCTGCTCTAGCAGACCTACTGAAAAGTCGCCGGTGCTTCGTGCGCGATCGCCGCCTCATCGGAAGTTGAGTACTGGAGTGGTGGAG
>DASUVS010000364.1:0-17270 GCA_036378835.1 Binatia bacterium
GATGTGTTTTCGTGTCATTGCTGATTATAGCGCTCGAGGAAATGCGTCGGTTTCGGGACAATGAAGCTTCCGGTGCATAAAGACTGTTTCAGTCTGTTGGCCTTCAACCGTACACCGTTCTGGTACCTTCTTTGCTCCACGAGGGCTGATTATCGCTAAACCAATGATTGATGGGCCAGAAAAGCCGGTGGAATCTGACTGTTTATCTTTACTTGGGGTTGGTTTTCGCGTCGGCCGCACTACTTAGGTATAGCGTGACGATTATTTTCGAAGCTGTGATCAACGGGCGCTAACGAAAGGGAGGGTACGGGTTTATGCAGAAATCTATCGTCGTTGGACTTTTCATTTTACTTACGGCATCGGTTTCGTCACAAGTGTTGGCTCAAGAAGATTTCATTGAGAAGAGACAGAAAGCAATGAAGGGCAACAGCGCAGATGTCAAAGCGATTAAGGGGGCGGTTGAAAGCAAAGATTATGCGACTATAGAAACCAAGGCCAAGGACATTATGGGCACTGCAGATAAGATTCCCAGCCTGTTTCCCAAAGGAAGCACCACCGGAAAAACCAAAGCCAAGCCCGTGATCTGGGAAAAATCCGACGAGTTTGCGAAGAATGCCAAGAATCTTAGTAAGGCTGCTGGTGAACTTGCGACCGCAGCAAAATCGCAGGATGAGTCAGCGGTGGGAACCAAGTTCAAAGCGTTAGGCGAAGTCTGCTCCTCTTGCCACAAGGAATTCCGGGCCGACAAATATTCCGAATGATTGGTTTAGGTCGCGCGCGGCGGTCAGATCATGGCCGCCGCCCGCTATCTAGCACTGTAGCGCTGCTTCGATCGCCCGCTCGACGTAAACGTGCGTCAGGTGAGTGCGGTACTCGCTGGAACCGTTGATATCTTCTATCACATCGATATTGCGCGTCGATTCGGCCGAAGCTTCCGCAATGATCTTTGGCTCGAGTTTTTTCCCCGTCAAAATTTCTTCACTTCGACTGGGTCGATAAGCTTTATCAGTAATGCCTGTGATTCCCAGCGCAGCGCGTGTGCAAGTTCCTGTAGAATCCATTGTCAACCGCACGGCCACGCCCACTACCGCAAAGCCTGACGACCGGGGTGCGGCCTTCAGGTACGCTGTTTTGTCCGCATCCGTGACCGGAACTCTTATTGCCGATACGATCTCGTCGGGTTCGAGCACGCTCATCAAAAGTCCTAGAAAAAAATCATCCGCCTTAATCCAACGCTCGCCACTGGGTCCCGCCACTTTGATTTCGGCATCCAGCGCCATGATCGCTGCAGGCATGTCGCCGGCGGGATCGGCATGGGCAACGCTGCCGCCGATAGTACCGCGATTTCGGATCTGAATGTCGGCGATGGTCGCCGCGGTTTGTGGCAGAAGCGGGCAGCGTTTCTGAAGCAGTTCGGAATACTCAATCTGAGCATGCGTGACCAGCGCACCGAGAACAAGACCATTGCCTTCCTCGTCGATCATGTCGAGTCCCGGAATCTTGCCGATATCGACGACATAGCCGGGCTTCGACAGCCGCATCTTCATCAGAGGCAGTAAACTTTGTCCGCCGGATAGAACCTTTACATCATCCCTGTGCGCCGATAGGAACTCAATGGCCTCAGTAATCGATCGGGGCGCAAAATAGTCAAAAGAACCAGGGATCATGATTAGTAGGACCTCCGCACGGAATCAGGGTTGTCATTGGCCAGACGCCAAACCACTTCCGGCGTGAGCGGCAGGTCAGTAATCTTGACGCCAAAAGGCGTGAGCGCATCTTCCACCGCGCTGGCAATGGCTGCCGGTGATGGAATAGCTGCGCCTTCTCCCGCTGCTTTTTGGCCAAGCGACGTGAACGGTGATGGTGAGGGTCGATGGATTACCTCGACCTTCGGAGTCTCCGCCGTCGAGCATTTACCGTAATCCAGATAGGTCACCGTAAGCGGTTGGCCTTCCGGACTGTAGATAAAGCCTTCACCCAGGGCAACCGCGATGCCATGCGCTGCTGAGCCGTACACTTGGCCATTGACCACATCCGGGTTAATCACGGTGCCGTTATCGCCAACAATTAGATAACGAAGGATTTCAACTTTACCGGTTGCTTTATCGACCTCTATGATGGCGGCGTGAGCGCCCGCCGAAAAAGTAAACTGCGCGCGCACTAAACGGTCGGCGCCCGGAACGATGTTCGGCTTGGCATGAGGAAAGGTGTAGTAATAGGTTGCTTGCAGTCCGGCTTCCATGTCGTCGGGAATTAGATGCTGATTGTTGTAGGCGATGCGCCCCAATTCGGCGAATGTCACTTTCTTGGTCGCTGAACCCGGCACCTGGACAACGCCGTTTTCGATAGTCAATTCCGCTGCATCGGCGTTAAGCAGGTGCGCGGCCAGCTTCACCACCTTCTCTCGTAACTTTTTTGCCGCGCCGTGGATGGCGCCGATATCGTAAAGATGAAAATTGTTGCCGCTGTTGGCGGCCGCCACGCCCCAAGGCGAAAGATCACTATCAAAAGGAATACTCGTGCTGATCTGATCAGGACTCGTTCCTAACACATCGGCGGCAACTTGGGCTGTGGTTGTTTCGTGCGCCTGGCCACAATTGGGCGAGCCCAAATGTAACGCAATGGTGCCGTTTTTTTCGAGCTTGATGGTGGCGCCGTTGACCCCGCCCGATCCCGGCGGCTCTTTCATCTCAGGAAAAATCGCCATATCCCGGGCGGCGTTCCGGCCCCCGGGTTCGACGCCGACGACGATGCCGATGCCGATTAAACGGCCTTTTTCACGCTCGCGTTTTTGCTCTTCGCGTAGCTTATCGTAATCAATTTTTTCCAAGAGAGTTGACAGCAAGCCGGGATAATCGCCGCTGTCGTAGACGTTGCCGCTGATCGTCCGGTACGGCATCTCACCCGGTTGAATCAAATTCTTCCGGCGCACCTCGATGGGACTCATGTTCAAGTCCTGGGCGACACGATCCATCATCCGCTCCCAGATGTAACACATGCCGGGCTTGCCGATGCCGCGATTCGGAATCACCGGGCACTTGTTAGTGACTACCGCAAAGCCTTCCATGGCGATACTGGGCGTGCGGTAAGTATTCGATAGATTGTTTAACTTGTTAGTGAAATGAATCGTCAAGGTGCTGATCGAGCCGCCCACATCGTCGTATTCTTTAAAGCGCAGGCCGAGCACGGTGCCGTCATTTTTAACTGCCGCCTCGGCCTCGAACTCCTGGGCGCACGCGTGTCCCCCAGCCATCATGTGCTCGCTGCGATCCTCCACCCACTTCACCGGCCTGCCGGTTTTCATCGACAGCAAGGCTACCATGACGACGTACTTGCGGATCAAATGGATTTTTTGTCCGAAACCGCCGCCAACATCGGGAATGATGACGCGCACGTCTTGCAGCCCGAGGGCCTCACGCAAACCGTCGTAAATCACTTCAGGCACCTGCGCCGTAACCCATACGGTCAGTCTTTTGCTGGCCGGATCGTAGGATGCGATCACGACGAACGGCTCCAGTGGCGTCGAGCTGTAACGATGAATTTTTAAGTTTTCTTTGACAACGCGGTCGGCCGATTTAAATGCGCCATCGATGTCGCCGTATTGGAGCGAGCCATGCCAGGCTAGATTACTGCCCAGCTCGTCGAACAGTGTTGCGGCCGAAGGCTTGATCGCTTCACGCACGTCAACCACCGGTCGGAGCGGTTCGTATTCTACTGAGATGAGCTCCAGAGCATCTTCCGCAGTGCCGCGGTCTCGAGCAGCGACCGCGCCGAGAGGCTCGCCGACGTAGCGGGCTTTGTCCACAGCGCCGGCATATTCATCAATGGGCCGTTTGAGGCCGGCGGCGTAGCGCCCCGGCTTGAACGGTTTGGTGCTTTGCTTGATATCGTCGGGAGTGATCACGGCTATGACGTTGGGATTGGCCAGGGCTTGCGACGGATCGACAGACAGAATTTTGGCGTGGGCGTGCGGGCTGCGCAAAATCATCGCCTGCAGCATGCCGGGCAAAATGAAGTCGTCGGTATAAAGGCCTCGACCGGTGACATGTCGCGGCCCTTCTTTGCTGCGTGTGCGGCTGCCGATGAAATCAGGCATTGGTGGATCCTTTTGCCGCCTCTTTTACGGCTTCGACTATCTGCACGTAACCGGTGCACATGCACAAATTGCCGCCGAGCGCCTTACGTATTTCTTCTTCGGTGGGCTGAGAATGATCACGCAAAAACGCATGGCTTGCCATTACCATTCCCGGGGTGCAATAGCCGCACTGCAACGCATAATGCTTAACGAAGGCTTCTTGAATTACACTCAGCTGACCGTCTTTGGCCAATCCCTCAATGGTGGTCACACTGCAGCCGTCGACTTGCACGGCGAAATGGAGACAGGATTTAATCAGCTTACCATCGAGAAGAACCGAGCACGCGCCGCACTCGCCGACGACGCAGCCGACGTGAGTTCCGGTCAAGCCGAGGGTTTCCCGCAAAAAGTGCGATAGCAAAATGCGCGGCTCGACATCTTCTTCATATAATCGTCCATTAACGGTGACGCGTATCGTCTTTTTCATATGGTTTCAAACTAACGTGTGCTGGAAAGCGGGTCAACTAAGACGGTCGATAGCTTGTTCAGCGGCGCGCCGCACGAGCACTTTGACAAGATCGCGCTTGTAATCGGCCGAGCCGCGGTTATCGTCCATCGGGTCGACCTCGGTTGCGGCAATCTCCCCGGCTTCTCGGAGGACACCGTCAGCGAGCCGCTTTCCGCGTAAGACATCTTCGGCGCGTTTGGCCCTCACGATAGTGGAAGCCACTGAGTTGAGCGCCAGCCGCACATCTTCGCAGGAGCCCGCCTTAGCCCGCAACGTCATGGCCACGCCGACGGTTGCAAAATCTTCTATGCTGCGAGGGGTGAACTTGATGTGAGACCAGCCCGGCCGTTGAGGAGGTGGGACGCGGATTTCCGTCAATAGTTCTCCTGGCTCTAGCGCAGTCTGGTAGTAGTCGACAAAAAAATCCTCTAACGAGACGGTCCTCGTTCGATTGCTGCTTGCCAGGATGAGTTCCGCATCCAGAGCTATCAGGCTGGCGCCCGGGTCTGTCAATGGATCGCCACCGGCTAAATTGCCGCCGATGGTTCCCATGTTGCGAATCCTGGGCTGCGCGACTTTACGGAAGGTCTCGTGGAGCAGGGGATAATGCTGCTTCACCACTGGAGAAAGCTCGATGTCGCGGTGGCGCGCGCCGGCGCCGATGCACAGCCCCCCTTGTGGGTCGAATGTAATGGTGTCGAATTCAGGAATACGCCCGAGGCCGATTACTACCTTGGGCATCAGCAAACGTTGGCGCATCCAGATGATCAGGGAAGTACCCCCGGCAATCACCCGGGCGCCCTCTCCATGTTGTTCCAGAAGTGAAAACGCTTCGGATAGAGTGGCCGGCTCCAAGTAGTCGAACCTGATCATGGCTTGGCGCTTTCTCCGGCGCGTTTTTCTTGGAGGGCGCGAAGAATCTTCTCCGGCGTGATCGGCAGCGTCCTGATGCGCACTCCGACGGCATCGAAGATGGCATTGCTGATGACCGCCGCTGTCGGATCCATATTCAACTCTCCTAATCCTTTGGCGCCAAATGGGCCGGTGGGCTCGTAGGATTCGGCGAATGCATGCTGCAGCGGCGGCATGTCCCGCATCGATGGAATGCGGTAATCAGAAAAGTTCGGATTGACCGGTTTGCCTTCATCGATTTGCAAACCTTCCGTGAGGGCATAGCCAATCCCCTGCGACAATCCGCCTTCCACTTGCCCCTCGGCGCCTAGAGGATAGATGACCGTGCCGCAGTCGGATGCGATGACAAAGTTTAATATTTCGACTTGCCCGGTTTCCGGGTCGACGTGAACCTGAGCCGCCTGAACTCCGTAATTGTAGGCACCCGATTCGTTGCCGAAACGTGTGCTGTCCGGCAAAACGGAATCGGCATCGAAGCTGCCGGAGCCGACGATGGGCGCGCCGTTATGGCGAAACAGGCGTGCTCGAGCGACATCGGCGACGGACACCGATTTCCCTTCAGTTCCTGCGACAAAGATGCGGCCGTCGTTGGCAACGAGGTCTGCGGGATTGGCTTCGAGCATTTCAGATGCTTGTTGGAAAAGTTGCTGCTTCACATTGGCAGCGGCGTTCTTTACCGCATTGCCGCTGACGTAGGTAAGCCGGCTGGCAAAAGCGCCTAGACAGAACGTGGTCAAATCAGTGTCGGCGCGTGAGATCTCAACGTCTTCGACCGGCAGGCCCAATTCTTCAGCGGCAATCTGGCACATCGCGGTATGGACTCCCTGGCCGCATTCGCCTTCGCCGCTGAGGATCAACGCCTTGCCGTCTTCGTTCAGCTTGATCGTTGCGGAACTGCCGTCATAATCGCCGAAGTGACGCTTGCCGCTTACGTGAACCGTGCATGCTAGCCCCAGACCGGTATTCGGCTCCTTGTTGACGCGCTGGTTTTTCCAGTCCATCATTTTTTCCGCCATGTCGAGGCACTGCTTTAACTCGCAGCTTGTGACCCTATTGCCGTGTGGCGATACATACCCGGTCTCGGCCGCATTGATACGGGCGATTTCGATCGGATCGATGCCAAGCTCATGAGCGCCTAAATCGATCGCCTGCTCGACCGCCCATTCGGCCGACGGATTGCCGAATCCGCGGAACGCGCCGGTCGGAATCTTGTTGGTATAAACCAGGTGAGCTTCGGTTCTGACGTCCGAATATTTGTAACAGGTGTCATGCCGCATCGCCGCTACCCCGGTGATTGCCGGCGCTTTCGCCGAATAGGCGCCGTTGTCGGCGATCACTTTGATATGCTTGGCGCGAATGCGACCGTCCTTTTTAAACCCCAACTTGACAGTGATCTTCATGAATACCCGGGGCCGGCAACCGGCTAAGAACTCTTCCTCACGCGTGTTGATAAGTTTTACGGGTTTGCCGGCTTTGCGCGATAGAACCGCGGCCACCAGTGCATTGTTGTCGTCGCAGGACTTGCCGCCGAAGCCGCCGCCCACCGCGCTCTGTATGATCCGGACATCGGTCTCGGGCACGCCGAGAGCCGTGGCAATTCGGTATCGCGCGTTAAACAAGGTTTGAGTGTTCATGTAGATGGTGTATTTGCCGTTAGGCGAATATTCGGCAACGCTACCGATGGTCTCGATCGAGCAGTGCCATTGCGGCATGCTCTGGAATGTATCCTCGACGATGACATCGGACTCAGCGAACGCTTGGGTGATATTGCCGCGCTCGATATCCATGGTCATTGCAATATTATTGGGCTTGTCATCATGCACCAGCGGCGCGCCCTCTTGCATCGCTTCGTCGGCGTCGAAGACCCCTGGCAGCGGTTCCCAATCGACCTCGATCAGATCAATGGCCTCTTCGGCGATGTCGGGATCTATCGCGGCGACGGCGGCGACTTCTTCGCCAACGTACCGAGTCTTTCCGACCGAAAGAATATACTGGTCGGCAAAAAACGCGCCCCACGGTCGTTTGATGGTATCTTCAGCCGTGACCACAGCGCGCACGCCGCGCAGTTTCTCCGCCTTGCGCGTGTCGATGCTGCGGATCCGCGCATGCGGAAACGGACTGCGCAGCACTTTCCCCACCAGCATATTGGGAAGAAAAATATCAGCGATGAACTTCGAATCTCCGGTGACTTTGTCGAAGCCTTCGACCCTTTGAACGCGCCGGCCGACCACCGAGAACTTTTCTGCTTTTGCCATAACTACAATCTCTTTTAGTTTGAGTACTATGTTCGGGTGCGACCCCGATGAGTCATTTCGCTCATCCCCAACCTTGGTCGCGCTAAGGTCGCCTGACTCACTTTTGTGAATGAGGCGTTTTTGCGACCGCCTTGTAAACGTCCAGGCTTTGAATTTTTGCCGTCTGCTCGCGTTTGCGAAATGCGAAATCGGGATCGATCTTGTTATCGACCACCGCCATCACCGCTTCAAGAATTTTATAGTAGCCGGTGCAGCGGCAAAGGTTGCCCGACATCCATTCCTTGACTTCGTCTTCTGTTGGCGTGGGGTTTTCATCCAGTAGAGACTTCGCCGCCATGATCTGTCCGGGAGTGCAGATGCCGCATTGAAAGCCGCCGTACTCGATAAACGCCTGCTGCAGCGGATGGAGCTTGCCGTTCTTGGCGAGACCTTCGATGGTTTGGATATTTTTTCCCGCGCAGCCCGCAGCCAACGTCAGGCACGAGCTTACGACCCTGCCGTCGATGATGACACTGCATGCGCCGCAGACGCCGATGGAGCAGCCTTCTTTGGTCCCGGTCAAACCGATGTTGTCGCGCAGAACTTGCAGCAGCAGCCGATTGGCTTCGATTTCAACGTCGTGGATCTCGCCGTTAACATTTAACTGAATCTGCTTTTTCATTTTTTTTAAAATATAGGCCAAGCTACCGAGTGTCAACCAACGGTGGATCGGGTATCGCTGCAGTCAAAGTACAATGCAAATCTTCACTTCGAAAGGGATGCTCGCTCGCGCTCGAAATGACAGCAAAACAAATGATGCGGTATTTTCAAAGCCTCAGAGATAATGTTGCCGGGAGTGAACGCCCCGATCTCGCCCCTACGCCGGAGTGCTGCCGGCATCGCGTTGTGCCGCGCCGGAGCCGAACTTCAAATACGGCCAGAGCAGCATGACCACAGTTAGAACAAACAAACTAAGCGACAGTGGACGCGTAAAAAAGATCAGATAGGATCCTCGGCCGATCAACAAAGAGCGATGAAAATTGGCCTCGACCAGATCGCCGAGAACCAGGCCCAAAACGACGCAAGCTGCGGGATAACGGTAAATCGACATCAAATAGCCGAGAAAGCCGAAAACAAAAGTGACGATGATATCCTCGACGTTGCCGCGCAGCGCAAGAGAAGCGATGAAGCTCAACACGACGATGATCGGCACCAGCAGAGCATTGGGAATAAGCACGGCTTTGGCGAATTGGCGCGCGAACAGCAGCCCCATGATGAAAAAAGAAAATTGGGCGAGAAGAATTCCCGCGAAAACGGTGTAAGGCAATACGCCCGAGCGCGAAAAGAACTCGGCGCCGGGTTGCAGGCCGTGCATGATCATGGCGGCGAGAAAAATTGCCGTGACCGAAGAGCCGGGAATGCCGAGGGCGAACGTGGGTATGAGATCGCCGACGATGCAGGCATTCTTCGCAATTTCCGGCGCCAGCAGACCTCGAGGGTCGCCCTGGCCGAACTTCTCCGGATCTCTCGCCGCGCGCTTCTCGGTGAAATAGGCGACGACGTTGGCCGAGGACAATCCGAGAGCGGGCAATACGCCCATGAAAATGCCGACGATGCTGGCGCGGAGGACGGTCGCGGGTAGTTTCAAAACCTGAAGGAAGCCCTCCCAGACATTACCGATCGTTCTAAACTGCGAGATGCTGCCTTTCTCCTGAGAGAGCACGAGGGCTTGGGAAAGTGCGAACAGGCCGAGAACGACGGCTGCAAGCGGCAGCCCGTCTTCGAGATAAGTAATACCGAAAGTAAAGCGGGCTTCCGCCGTGATCGGGTCGCGGCCGACGAACGACAGCAGCAGGCCGATGCCGCCGAGAAACAGCCCTTTGAGGGGCTGCTCTCCCGAAGCCAGCGCCAGCAACGAAAGCGCCATGACCGAGACCATGAAATATTCGGGAGGACCCATGCGCACAGCGACCATGATCAACAAAGGAGACAGCAGGACGAGCGAGATCCACCCGGCCACGCCGCCGATGAAGGAGCCGAAAGTGGAAATACCCATCGCCACACCGGCCTTGCCTTGCTGCGCCATCGGATGGCCATCCCAACAAGAGGCGACGGAGCCTACGCCGCCGGGCGCGTTGATCATGATCGAGGCGAAGGAGTCGCCGTAGGCGGTCGCGGCATGAACGGCGGTGAGAAAAATAATCGCCGTTGCGGCCGGCATGCCGAAAGTTAGCGGCAGCATGAGCGCAACCCCGAACAAGGGGCCGAGTCCCGGCAACGCGCCGATCACCATGCCGAACGCGGTGCCGGCGACGAGATAAAGCAGATTCAACGGCTGTAATGCGGTCAGAAAGCCTTCAAGCCACATCGTTGATCTTTCCGTCGGTTACCAGGGAATCCCCAGCAGACCTTTAGGCAGGCGGACATGGAACACGGAATTGAAAGTGTAAACGATGGTGAACGTGAGCAATACGGCGTGCGAGATCGTTACGGCCCACCTCCGATAGCGGAGCTGCCACGGGCAGGCAATCAAGTAAGCGAGCGTCGCCGCCGAAAACCCCGCGATGTAAATGAGCGCGATGTAGCCGGCCTGAAGCGCCAACGCCCCCCACCAGGAAACGACCTCCGCGTCATGGCGCACCGGCGCGGATTTTTTTTTAGCCAGGAAATATTGCCAGCCGAGATCGAAAGCGAGAAACGCCAGGGTGGCCGCCGCAACAACGCGGGGAAACAACGCGGCCGTTGTTCCGTAATCTTTTGTAACCAGCAGGAATAAGGCGGCGAACCCTGCCAGGATGACGAGCAAAAGCCCTTCCAAGGTCTGCGGCACGTTGTTCAGGCTACTTGGATTGTTTGAGCACGGATTCCAAACTTTGGATCATTGTGAACATTTCTTCCGACGCTTTGCGGAATTCGGCCGGCGGCATGGGCTGCAACGTCTGCTTCGCCTTATCGGCCGCCGCCAGATAGTCCTTGTCGGCGAATGCCTTCTGGAACCCGGCGACGAGGATCTTCAATTGCTGCTCCGGCAAACCCGGAGGAGCCAAGACACCGGTCATTTGATCCATCTTGATGTCATAGCCCAGCTCGGCGAGAGTGGGAAACTCTTTGTGCGACTCATCCCTTTGCGGTCCGGCAACAGCGAGAACACGCAGGCGTTTCTGATCGTGCAGAGGCGCGTAGCTATCGAGCGCGCCGGTGCCCATTTGCGTTTGCCCACCGGCGAGAGCCAGCGCGGCCTCGGTGCCGCTGTTGAACGGGACATAAGTCATATTCACGCCGGCTTTCGATCTGAGCAGCATGGCGAGAATATACGCATTGCTGCCGACGCCGGTGCCGGCTGAGATCAGCGGTTGCTGCGCCGACGCTTTCTTCATATCGTCGATCGTCTTGAAGGGCGAATTCGGCGCCAGTGCAACACAGTCGTAGTTGCGCCCGGCGATGTTGTAAACATGTACAAATTTCAGGACGTCGAATTTTCCCCCGGAGACAATCTGGCCGCTCGACATCGAGGGCTGCTGGCTGACCAGCAGCGTGTAACCATCCGCCGGCTGCTTGAATACGAACGATCGCGCCACGTTGCCGCCGGCGCCCTGCATGTTTTCGATGACGATGGGAACGCCCAGATATTTCTGCAAGTAGGGTTGAATGAGCCGCGCCGCCATGTCGGTCGTACCGCCGGCGGCGTGAGTTATCACGAGACGAATAGGTTCTTTCGGGTAGATCCCCTGGGCAAAAACGTTCGCGGGCATGAGCCCGATGCATGTTGCGAACCCTAACAGCATGAATTTTAAATATGTCATTTAGTTTCAACCCTTCTTGTTGGCACTCCTACGCTGAGCAATTAGCGTACCGGCAGGTTGTCAGTGGTTTTACACGGCTCCGACCTAAATTGTTTGCAAACGTGAGAAAGGCAGTCCGTTTGATTCCAAAGTTTAATACGGAATCAGGGAAGGTAAATGCTATTTGAGCGTACGCCCGGCGGCGCGAGGGATAAACTCAGATGCGCTGCTAAAACGCTGCGACTTGACAATGGATTTGAATCAACAGCTATTTCGGAGATCGTGAATTACGCCTATGTTCGTCGCAACAGCCCTGTCATACAAACGGGGTGGAAGCTTTTTCCGCGTCATTGATTGTCAATTTTATACTGCGCGGCCCGAATGGGTTTTGCCCCAACGTGCGCGCATGGTTTTCATCGTGTCGCCTTCGCCGACATCGACGCGGGTCTTTTGCAGCGCTTCCCAGACCTTTTCATGTTCGCTCTTGGCTGCCAGGTCGGCTTCGTTCGATAACTCGTCCGGCCAGTATCCCATCAAGTAGCCATGCCAGGGTTCCTGCGGTTCGAGCTTCGGCAAGCCGAGCTCTTCCCACAGTTCTTTGGCGCGCACCATGAATTCTTTCTTGGGCAATGACAGCGGCGGAAAGTCAGCTTTGCGCGTGGCGTCGATCAAGACCGACGATTCGCAGTTGTCGTAGCGGCTCGACGGATGCGTCGCTACCATGCCGATCGGCGTGGCGCCGAACGGGCGGTCGCCGATAATCTTGAAATCTTTGTGTGGCTGGGAACGATGGGTGATCGCCCAGATGACCGCTACCGGATCTTTCACGTTGATGTCTTCGTCGACGGCGACGATCATTTTACCGACGCGATCGCCGTAGTCGAGAATACCCTGCATGACATCCCAGGGTTCCTGGTCGTTGCGCTTTTTGAGGCTAACCGCGACATAGGGCCGCAGATTGACGAGATGCTCGATGAGATGAACCTCCTGCACCGAGTCGAAACCTTTCTTGACCAGAGAACGCTTGATCAAGGTCGCCATACCCATCGCCTTGATCTTCGAGCTTTCGCTCGGCGTGACCTGGCTGATGATCGAAACCCAGATCGGGCTCTTGCGATGAGTAACGCACTTGAGCTCGAACACCAGACTCAGCGTGCGCGGATCAATGTAGCCCATTGACTCGCCGTAGGGTCCTTCTTCTTCCATATACTTTGTCGGGATGATGCCTTCGAGCACGATCTCGGACGTGGCCGGGACTTCGAGGTCGACGGTCTTGCATTTGACTAACTGTACCGGCGCCCCCTGCAGACCGCCGGCGAGCGCCAGCTCGTCGACATCGGGCGGGACTTTTTGCGTTGCCGCGTAGGAGACTACAGGGATGGTGCCGACGACGATGGCGACTTCCAACGGTTTGCCCATGCGGCGAGCTTTTTCCCATTGATTCGAGAGATCCTGCGGTGTGCCGGTCATAAGGCCGGTGCGCGTCGGGCCCTTGATCAACCCGCGGTAGTTGCCGACATTGCGCTGGCCGGTTTCCGGATCTTTGGTAATCCAATGGCCCGCGGTGATGTAGGGGCCGTTGTCGAATCCCGGCGTTGAAATCGGAACGGCGAATTCATTGATCCCGCCCTGGGCGAGCAATTCAGACCCCATGTGGACTTCTTCCTGCGCCGGCCCATGGTCGACCATTATCGGCGGCACGAGATGATCCAGCGCGTAGATCCAGCGGTCGGGCACCTCGTCCGGCTGGCATTTCAAGCCCAGCGAATAAATCGCCTCGGAGCCCGACAGCCCGCCGACGAGCACGCGGCAATTGTATTTGTTTTTCTTGCCGTCGGTGACATTGTTGAACAAGAAACCGCGCCGGGCCGATTCGGGAATGCCGCCGCGAAATTGCCAGCGAACCAGCGGCTGGAGCTCGGTGTCTTTGTTGATCTCGCGGTCGATCCGATAGAGTTTTTCATGAACGTCGAGCGCGGCGATAAACTCTCTTAAGTCCTCATAAGGTTTAGCAAAATTCATAGATTTTTTGTCTATGCTTTTTCCCTCGCATTAGCAAGCGGCCTGCGCGAAACTGCTTGCAAATCCGGATCTGATCCGTAACATTGAGAATTCGTTCATATGTCTCTCAAAATTTTCAACACACTCAGCGGGGAAAAAGAAGATTTTGCGCCACTCATCCCGGGAGAAGTGCGGATGTATGTGTGCGGCGTGACGGTTTACGATTCTTCGCATATCGGCCATGCGCGCTCACTGCTGACCTTCGATACCATCTACCGTTATCTTCGATTTTCCGGTTATCGCGTGCAGTTCGTGCGTAACTTCACCGACATCGACGATAAGATAATCAACAAAGCTAACGAACAAAAAAGTAGCTGCGAAGCCATCACCGAGCGCTATATTGAAGAATTTCATCGCGACGCCGAAACTTTAGGATTACTGGAGCCGAACCTCGAGCCACGAGCGACCCTCCATATCGTAGAGATCATCGAGCTTATACAAAAACTGGAGAAGCGGCAGGTGGCCTACCGGGTTGATGGCGATGTCTTTTTTTCGGTTCAGGGTTTCCCCGGGTATGGCAAGCTCTCGCGCAAAAGGATCGACGAGTTGGAGGCGGGAGCTCGCGTCGAGATCGATGTGCGCAAGAAATCACCGCTGGATTTCGCTCTCTGGAAGTCGAGTAAGCCTGGCGAGCCTAGCTGGGAAAGTCCCTGGGGTCCAGGCCGGCCGGGCTGGCACATCGAGTGTTCGGCCATGAGCAGCAAATATCTCGGCCAGCCTTTCGATATCCACGGCGGCGGCAGAGATTTGATGTTTCCGCATCACGAAAATGAAATAGCCCAGTCCGAGGCCGCATTCGGCTTGCCGCTTGCGCGCTACTGGATGCATAATGGTCTGCTGACGGTAAACGGCGAGAAGATGTCAAAATCGCTAGGCAACTACTTTACGATAGAGCAAATTCTACAGGAGCACGATCCGGTCGCGGTGCGTCAGTTGTTCTTGGCCAGCCATTACCGAAGTCCAGGCGATTTCTCCAAGGAAGCATTGCAGGAAGCGGGTCGAGCGTCCGAGCGAATCTACGAAACGATTGAGCGAATTGCGTGTTCCGGAATCGATCGACGGAACAGGGTTGCGGACGCTTCATTGCTGGCTAACTTCCGTCGAGAGATGGATGATGACTTCAATACTCCGCGAGCGTTGGCTTTGATCTTTGACGAGGTTCGATCTGTAAACCGGCTGCTTGATGCCGAGCAGAATGACGGTGTGGCTCAGCGCGCTTCGGCACTGGAGACGATGTGTGAAACTCTTGGACTATTGCAAGATGGGATAGAGCCATTTCTTAGGAGAAAGAAGGCACGTTGGCTGCGGCAGCAAGGCTTTACCGACGAGGAGGTGCAGAGAGCTATCGCTGCCAGGGATCAGGCCCGAATCGAAAGAAATTGGCCGGAGGCGGATCGTATCCGCAATGAACTACTCGCCAAAGGAATCATCGTGGAAGACTCTCGAGCCGGTACTACTTGGAAGGTGAGATGAAGTATCGCCCGTCCGATAAAACCCCGGCGCTCCTTGCGATCACGTTAACAACGGCAATAGTTGTCGCCCACGTCTTCGCGCAAGAAAAATCCGACAGAGCTGAATCGCAGCTGACCCTGCGTAAATCTGCGGAGACTCGGGAGTACAAAGGAACTACCATCCAAGGGGAAAATCGCCGGATAGTCCCCGGCGATTCGCTGTGGCGCATCTTGATTCAAGAACGCGGACTGGCTCATGGAAAATTCAGCCAGTATGTCATTGTCGTTCAGGCTCTCAATCCTCAGTTAAAAAGCGCCAGCGTGCTCAAGGTCGATGACACTGTGTTTATTCCGTTACGACCAGACGAAGTTCTTGCTGGACCGTCCAGTGTTGCGAGTGGTGGGAAGACGACGAACGAGTCCTTTGGCAACGGCTCGACAACTGATTATCGGGTGCAACGGGGCGATCATCTATATCAGATCCTGCGTGAGCAGTTAAAAATAACCGACGAGAAAGAACTCGCGAATTACTACGCGCTGGTTAAAGACTTGAACCCACAGCGTAAGGAATGGGATGTTTTGCAGGAAGGGGAGTTGATCCGACTTCCTGCGGATAAAGGCGGAGCCAACGTAGCGCAGAACGCATCACCGTTGGTGACGGGATCTGAAGATCTAACTCAATCCTCCGAACCGATCGAGCCCGCCCAGATTTCAACTGCTCCGCGGGCGCGCCTGTCCTTGGATCACGCGCGACGACTCCTCGCGCGAGAAAACCTGCCGTTATTGCAACAAGTGCTGAATACGGTTGGGATTGAAGTCGAGAGTGATGGGGCTGAGGTGTTTAGTTTTGCAAGCGGCAAGGTTCGAATGGATAAAAGTTCTTACCCGATTGTCTTGAACCGCAAGCTGCAGCAACGAGTGATTCTTGATACAGGTGAGCGATTGCCGGCTTCATTGCGGAAAAATTTTGAGTCTCCAGATGCCGGTGCATCGGTTTTTTCTCTTCCGGCGGCCGCCAATCTTCAAGACGCGGTCAGCCAATTATTATCCCGCCTGGGATTTCAGGCGTTGCCAAACGATCGCCCCATCATCATCCAGCAGGGTGATGTTGCGGTTGAACTCATGGGAACATGGATTGCTGTTGGCCCTGAAGAGAGCGGCAAAGCTCAGGAAATGTTCATCATCACAGTCACTGATCAACCAGATGAAGTTCCCGAATACCTGCGCGAGCAATTGTCGGCGAAAGGAGTTCATCTGAAGGAAGTCGTCTTGGCCTCTTCTTCTCAAGCGCAAATAACCACCCATGCGGCGATGAGAATAGCGGAGGAGGTTAAGATTTGGCCGCGAGAAAAGTTCGAGAAAATTGATGCTTTGCTGCTCGCTTATGGAATTCCCTTTGGCGTGGCGGAGCCGGAGTCGGTCGAAATGGGGGAGGGGCTTAGATTTGAGACTCAGATCGATCGCACCTTCGAATCTAAAGGACAGCGAATCGGACTCTTCTTTCACCAAGTGCAACCTGAAATAAAGAAAGCATTGCAACAGCGACGAGGAATGAAGGTCGTTGAACTTGATTTATCGACCATGTCAGCAAAGGAGATCATCACTCGCATACTACGGGAACTGCGCGACGAAACCGTTTACGGCGAACATAAGTTTTCAGCGGATAGCGGCAACAAAGATAGGGTTAATATAACCACAGCA
Source organism: Binatia bacterium (assembly GCA_036378835.1). Lineage (GTDB taxonomy): Bacteria > Desulfobacterota > Binatia > UBA9968 > UBA9968 > WHTF01. Next base: position 16,725 of record DASUVS010000364.1, read on the forward strand.
GGATTTTGGTTGCCAAATCGTTCCATATTTCTCACCGACCGTCAGATCCCGCCATCCTTGCATCGGTTCTTTTTTGAAAAAGGTATAGATTTGGTTTACTTTGACTAGTGGCTGACGCAACGATGTGACGGTTCATGCGACCAGCGGGCGGCTCCTGGTCGGGGATCTGGGCGCTGTTGAAGAGCGCCGGCCTAGATCCAGCCAAGATTACTCATATCGATCTAACGGCGCCCGTAGCTCAACTGGACAGAGCATCAGACTTCGGATCTGAGGGTTGGGGGTTCGAATCCCTCCGGGCGCGCCATCGTTTTTAAACTTACTTTCCGAAAGTCCGATCTTCTTTACAGTTGTCTCGACTGGTGATTCCAATCTTGTTTCTGAGGGGTGCCCGGTAGCGCAGTCGTCCAGCTTATTGACGATCGCCGTCCTGTACCGAGTGCTCATAGATGTCTACAGTCTTGTTACTTGAGCTGTGGCCTACCTGATCCTTCACATGGTTCAAGGCTCATGCACTGTGCGCTCCCTAACTAGTTGTAGAACTCCGCC
>DASUVS010000365.1:0-2487 GCA_036378835.1 Binatia bacterium
GCTTTAACGATGGAGGCTTCAAGTAGTTCTCCGCTTTCCGCTGTCTTCGGGAATGCGGCTTGTGCGCCATTCTTCATCGCAAGGTTTGCGAGCAATTGATTGTAGAATCGTGTCAAGACGATGATGGCCCTCTCAGGGCGGTAAGGGTGTGGAATCGAATTTGCCATAACCTCAACCCCCGACATATCAGGCAGATCAATCTCAAGCACCACACAATCAATCGGTTGCCGCGCGATAATGTCGAGTCCTGATCGGCCAGTGGCCGCCTGGAACACATCGTACTTTATCGTGGATGCATAAAGGCGCTGCGCGTAGTAATCGCGGTAAGCGCGGTCGGCATCGATAAGAAGAACGGTAGTCGCGTCAGCCACGACAGTCAGCTTTTGTCGGCAAATGGCGTGAATTGCCGATGTGAGCCTCCGTGGGAAAAATATCCCAAAGTGCGATGGCAGTTTAAAATTGAGAGTCATGTTTGGTCAAGGTAGTATTTTGGCTCTGTGAAAATTACGTAGCAAGGTGCCACGATGTTCTACAATCATTTCATCTGGGCCAAATGGCTCCATGGATAACGACAATAGTAAGAGAGAAGGGCGGGATGACTTGTCTAATGGGCGGGGTCACTTACGCGGTCTTCTAAGTCCCTTTAGAAATGACATCCGCATAAGCAACGATCTGAATTTCCGAAAGAACATTCGCAATGGCGGCCAACAGCACAGGCATCCGAGACGTGGGTGACTTTGCTAGGTAAGGCGTATTTGTTTAAGAGAAGACCCAACGCTCCAACGATGAGAACGGCAATCAGTACCGTGAAGTTCATGACGTTCGACCCAGAGGGGCGACGAAAAGCGTCCTTAGAAGTCCACCATGCCCTTGAACGCTTCGATCCGTGCGTCAGACATGCCAAGACCGCGTTCGTAATGATCGAGCATGGCGTTCCAACACCAGTACTCGGCATGTCCCAATTTCTCGAATACCGGCCCGTCGAGCGGTTGACGGATGCCGAGCATGCGGCCTTGGCAGGCATACACTGCTGAGCGATAGCCGACTACAACGGTTTTGGTTTCCTGGATTTGATACACGACTGCGATAGCAGTTAGCTGTTTTCTATTGATTTCCCGTCGATACAGTGGGGCCTGAAAACGAATTCGTGTTTGATAGATCGTGAAATGAGTGGCGAACTGAGGGAACTTGAATCCCAAAAATTCAGAACCTATTGGGCCCCACTTGCAACCAGCGTGTTGGCGTCGGCGAACACTGCTCCGGCTCGGGCCAAGACTCATAGGCGCCTTTCCTGGCGCCAGCAAGAAACTTCTTATCGCGGTAGATTTACGAGTTCTTGCGAATCAAACAAACATTTATAAGACATTGATTGGTCGGGGCGAGAGGATTTGAACCTCCGACATCCTGCTCCCAAAGCAGGCGCGCTACCGGGCTGCGCTACGCCCCGAGCCGAAGTCTATTCTGCAACAACTCTCGCACTTGTGCAAAGGCTTTCGCACGATGGCTGATGCGGTTTTTCTGCTCGGTTGAGAGTTCCGCCAAGGTTTTTCCCAAATCGGGCACATAGAATACAGGATCGTAGCCGAACCCCTGCTCTCCCGCCTGTGCCTCTGTGATCAGGCCATCGAGTCGGCCGGTGGTCACTTGGACCTTTTCTGATGGTTCCGCCACTGCCGCGACCGTGACAAAGCGCGCGGTTCGGCGGTCGCGCGGCACGCCGGCTAATTCCTTCAGCAATTTGCGACAGTTGTCCTCGTATGTTGCTTGCGGGCCGGCATAACGGGCGGCATAGACGCCTGGGCGACCTCCGAGAGCATCCACTTCGAGTCCCGTGTCGTCGGCGACGGCGAGGAGTCCTGTGGCCTCGGCGACGGCGCGGGCTTTTTTAACGGCGTTCGCTTCGCAGGTCTCGCCATCTTCGATGACGTCAGGTACGTCGGGGAATTCATCCATCGTGCGGATGCAGACCGGCAGACCGGCGAGAATCGCGGCCAGTTCGGCGCCCTTGTGCCGGTTGCGGGTGGCAAGAACCAGATCGCGAAGCATCGGGGCTAGTCCAACGCTCCGATCAGATCGCGCTGCATCGCGGTGAGTGTTTGGATGGCTCCCCAGCCCTGGGCAAGAAATCCGTCCATGTCTTGTTTCGCGAACGGTGTTTTTTCCGCCGTTCCTTGAATCTCGACGAATTGCCCTTTGCCGGTCATGACCAAGTTGAGATCGACTTCGGCGGTCGAATCTTCAAGGTAGGCCAGGTCTACGAGGATCTCCCCGCCGACCTTGCCGACGCTGATTGCGGCGAGATAGTCTGTTAATGGACGCTTTTTAAGCAAGCCGCGCGTCTTCAAGATTGCCAGCGCGTCCGCAAGCGCGATAAAGCTACCGGTGATCGCGGCAGTTCGGGTGCCGCCGTCCGCCTGGATGACGTCGCAATCAATCCAGATGGATCGTTCTCCCAGCTGCGGAAGATCGGTCACCGCCCGCAATGCC
>DASUVS010000366.1:0-6299 GCA_036378835.1 Binatia bacterium
CGCCCGGCGGGTCTCGTCGACAGCCAAATCGACATCGTGCAGAGTGATCAACGCCGATGGCCGTAGCCTTTTCGGATCGGCTTTGCAGAAATCAGCCATCCAATTGTTCCACGCGCGGCAAAGATCATTGGCATACTCCGCCTCCAGGCTGTCATCGCAATGGAGCGGGAACGTGCGAAACAGAACCGCGACGTCCAATCCTTCTTCGTCCATTGCATCCAGCTGAGATATTGCATCGTAGTCGCGTTTCAAAGGGTTTCTGTAACGATGAGCCACTTGAGCTTCTCCCGGAGCGCTTTCTGCCGCATCGGTCTTTGGCGAAGTGGTGGTCAAAATCTGCGTGCCGGATGGCCGGATCGGCTTGCCATCGGCATAGGCAAACTTAATTTGGCCGTGTCTTTTTCTCGGCTCGCCCCGTGGTATACGATCGCCCCATTTTGGGTCCATGTACTTCAAGTAAAGATCGTGCGGCTCGAATACATGCATGTCGCTATCGAGGATCTTGAATCCGTTTCTTGCCATTGCCTTGTCTCCTATCCCCTAGCTTTGGTTCTGTTGCCTACTGATAGAGGCTTTCCGTATAGCCGCTGTCATCGAGCTCTTTGACGAAGCGCAAATCGACGAAATCCTCCGGTTTTGCTTTTTTGGATCTCGGATCATTTTCTGCCACATACTCTAATATAGCTTTGATGCCATCCAGAGTGGGATACTGTTTTCTCGGCATGACGGCCTCGGAAAAAGAGAGATCGTAGGTCTTCACCAAGACCTCTCGGTCTTGAAGTCCCTTGAAATACTTCGCGAGGACCTTCATCCCCGTTTCCCTGTCGGTTTTGATACGGTGCACGGCTTCGATGTAAGACTTGACGAAACGCCGAACCGTGTCGGTATTTTCCCGGATAAACTTACGCGTCGTGATCGCTCCTGTGTGCGGCCATTGAATGCCGAGAGTCGAAATGTCGAGAAGAATGTTGAGCCCTTTCTTTTGCGCCATCACGCTGGCGGGAGGATTAAGCGGAGTGGCGACGACTCGACCGGTTTCAAGCGCGCTGAGCCGTATGGGGTTATTACCGACCGGCAGCAAGGTAACGTCTTTTCCCGCAACCAAGCCGAATTTACGTAGCGCAAAGCGGGCGGCGAAATCGGTCGTCGTGCCGAACGATCCGATGGCGATTGCGCCGCCTCTCAGTTGTTCCGGTGACTTGGTCTCGGGGCGAGCTACGAGCCAGTAGTTGATCGTAGTCGTTCCCCCCGCAATCATCACCAGGTCCGCACCGCCAATATTGCTGTTAATCAAAGGCAGACCCGAGCCATGGGAGATCGGGCACTCGCCGGAGAGAATCACCGAAAGGGATCGCGGTCCCCCGCCGCCGAGAAAGACCGGCTGAACATCCAGACCGTTTTTCTTATAGATCCCTGTCTCATGTGCAAACCAGATCGGCAGCCCCTCGGCGCTGATCGCAGTATTGCCGACCACAAGTTTCTGCGCCGCTCCAAGTGATGGGAATACGACAACCAGAAAAAAAGCCCAAGCCGCTCTGACTAATTGAGACATGGCTGTGACCTCCTGGATTGGTTGTCTGCTGATTCGTGTCACTTTGTTCAATCGCCATTGGCCCGATGCTGCCTCGTAATCTGCGGACCGTTCATCGTGCGAGTCGCGCTTTACAGTGTGGCTCTACACTCTCATAAACGCCTTTGTTATAGGCTTAGTACCGGCAATCCTACCCTGTCAATAGAAAACATTTCTCTGTTATAGCAAAGCGATTATGTCATGGGCCAATGGCAATTTGATTATGTCCGGGTCGGTTGAGACCCATCGAGATTCTGGTATCCGATGCTGTGCTATTGAGTCGGAAGCACGGTCGGACCAATTTGCCCCGACGTTCCGCCTCCTGTCTTTGTTGAGATTAGAATAATTTCTCCAGACGCAGCCCGATCAGCCGGATTGCCTTTCCGCGCGGATTCTCACGCGCATCGAAGAAGGGCAGGAGAAGCTCCCGGGCTTCGTTTTGAATGCGTTGCAGCGCATCGCCGTTGCTATCGAGCAGGATTCCATTCTTGATGCTGCGGGAGCGATTCCGGGTATCAAAATCGGAGAAGCGCACCGTCAAGGTCAACGTACGAAATCCTGAGAATCCGTTTCTTCGCAGTTTCGCAACTACCCGTTCCGCCATTTTATCGAGTTGCGCGCTCACCAAAGCGAGATCTCGGCTATCGCGCTCGAAGGTTTCCTGTTCGCCGACGGATTTGCGCGTCCATTCGTTGGAGACCTGAGATTCATCGATGCCGTGAGCCTTTTCAAAAAGCCGCAGCCCCCAACTGCCGAACCAGTCCGCGAGCGTCGCTTGTGGAATTTGTCGCAGTTCTTTCACCAAGCGAACGCTTTGTTGCTGCAGAAAGGCTTCGCTCTTGGGACCGATGCCGGGAATTACGCGGATGGGAAGGGGATCCAAAAACTCCTGAACTTCGTGCGGCATTATCACGGTTAAGCCATTTGGCTTATCTCGACCGGAAGCGATCTTTCCGATCAGCTTGTTCGGCCCGATCCCGATAGAGCAGCCGAGCCCTTCTTGTTCGAGAATTTCATTTTTAAGCGCGATCATATTGACGCGGGCAAGGTCAAAGCTCTTTAACGACGAGACGTCCAGATAAGCCTCATCGATACTGGCCTCCTCAATCGCATCTGAAAACCGTTCGAAGATCCGCATGATTCGGCCGGACACTATTTCATAAAGCTGAAAGTTGGAACGAACGAAGATCGTCTCAGGTTCGCCCGCCCTGCATGCTGCCTGAGCAAGCCGCCAGGCGCGCGAGATCGGCAGCGCGGAGCGAATCCCGAAATCCCGTGCTCGATAATTGGCGGTCGTCACCACACCTCGGCCCCGTCCATCCTTGGGATCGGCACCGACGACCACCGGAAGTCCACGCAGCGCCGGGTTACAGCGCTCCTCGATCGCCGCGTAGAATGCGTCCATATCGACATGAACGATGATGCGCATTAAATTACTAGAGAGCTGTCTCTTATAGTGACTCTTACATGTTTAACGGCTTCGGATAAATCATCGACCTACGACTCGTCTGAACTCATGATCGAAACATGGCCCGAAAAGAAAGCGCCGGCATAGTCTTATATCGATATTGCGACTCTAAGTTGGAGATTTTTCTTGTCCATCCGGGTGGCCCGTTCTGGAAGAACAAGGATGCTGGAGCGTGGTCGATTCCCAAGGGCGAGTTCGAGCGCGGCGAAGACCCGCTGGAAGCAGCCAAGCGCGAGTTTCACGAAGAAACGGGATATTCGCTGGATGGCCGTTTCATCCCTCTCGAGCCGGTGCGGCAACCGGGCGGTAAGGTGGTACATGCATGGGCGCTCGAAGGGAATTGTGAAGCGGAATCCATCAAGAGTAACTCATTTATGATGGAGTGGCCCCCGCGGTCCGGGCGGCGCCAGGAGTTTTTGGAAGTCGACCGCGCCGGATGGTTCAGCCTTGAACCGGCACGGCAAAAGATACTGAAGGGTCAACTCATGCTGCTCGACGAACTCCAACGAATATTGCAAAGTCCTTAGGACTTGCTGGAGAAGGCTCCCCTGTCTAGGTCCAATTTCCGTCCCAGGGAATATGAGCGTGCGCTGCGGGAATAATCAGCGCCCACGCAATCTCATAACCGCATCCCCCGCATAGGCCATGAATTGGCCGGAAGGTCCGGCCCGGTTTGGACTCTGCAATGAAAACGCCCCAGTCATTGTTACACCGTGGGCATCGGCGAGCGAGGTATATGGCCATATCTCAGATTAACTCTACCGGTCAGGCTCCACAACGAGGCCCAACCGCACTCTCAGTTCTAATGAGATACGCAACTCTGAGCTCGCAGCTAACCTCGAAACAACCGGACTAGCGCGAGTAGAGAAATTTGAACTGGCGGACGCGGCGCTGTACGGCAGGGGCATAGATTGAGTCGGTATGCCTGTCTTCGCAGCGAAATATTATGCTGCAGGTAGGCAGTGGCGGAGTTGCGGTCGGTCTTGAGTGGACAAAAATGTGAGCCAGTGTTCAAAACCTGACAATATTCCTCGTGTGTTTGGGCTCAGACGCAAGCAAATTCGCGACTATTTGAAGCCCCAGTTTGGCATTTCCATTGCTTTTCTCGGTATGCACTCAGCGGAGGTTATCGAATGAAGCTGTTTTTGGTACTGCGGCAAGAAACCGCTGGGCAGTGCTCGATTGTAGCCGCTCGAAGCAAGCGAGACGCAATCAACAAAATAACCCGGCTAGAGGGTGTGGATGATGCCTGGGCGATTCGCATCGAAGAATTCATGATCACTTTCAAAATGGAAGAGAATATCGCGTTCTTTCAACCCGACTTAGATCGCGCGGTTATGAGTATGAACATCGCCAATCAACGGGGTAGCCGCGGAAGAATCTTCAGGTTGAAAGGCGATGCCGTTATGAAGAAACCGAAGATCGCCAACGAGACTGCGATAGCAATTCATTAGCGGTTGCGGAGGAAGATCGTTGCTTGGTGGGTCCCATTAGTCGATCGCCGTGTCGCTTGCGCTCATCGATTTAGTTACGCGCCGAACCCCCGGGGTTCCACCGAGCAAACCATCTAGTCTTTAAACCAGAATGATAGGGGTTCAGCTTGGCGGCATGGGTAAAGAACAATCTCCTGCGGCAATGTTCAGATATCTAAAAAAACGTAAATGCCCGAGATGCTATTATGATTTTGTCGTTGTGTTGATTGATTGCAGTGGTTGGATGCGGCGCATCAATGGCTTTTGCGGTAAATGCGATCACTATGTCGACTGGCAGTTATTTAGGTCGGAAGTTGTTCAACGCTCAAGTGATGCCGCGATGAATGCCCTATCGCGAAATGAATTGCACCGCCCTGCTCCACGTTTGATGATCACTAGAAAGGCGGCCGTAAATCTCAAACACGACTCGTAGAGGTGAATGCTATGAACATAGCCCGCCTGCGAAAAGCGGATGAGACAAGCTATCTTTTCAAACCGGTGACCGGAAGGTCACCGGTTTGGCAAATCCCGAAACGTCACGGGCCTGAAAACACCTTTTTTCACCGGCTGGCTCCAGCCTTCACCGCTCCGCCATACACCAAGGATCACGAGGAGAAGCTCCCCACACAAGATCTGTTCTGGGTCGATATGATCGTGAATGCCTTAATTGTCATCGTGATAGCTTCGGCAAGTTATTTTTTTATCTCTGCTAAATTTCTTCAAACTATCGACCCGGCGATCAGTCCGTACTCCGAGCGATCACCGTCGCGCTAACTTGCATCTGGCTCCAGGCACTTGCCGGGCAAGCACCGGACTAGTACGGATTCCGCATTCATAGCCGTCCAAAGTTGTCAGTTCCTCCGGACACCGGACTTACAGGACCATTCCAAGCGTTTCGCCCAACCCGCATCGACGCGCGGGTCTCCGATTGGCGTTCTTGGCTTGCCGGCCGCGTGCGACTCTGGCCAGGTCTTGCATCAACTGGTTAACCTCTGATCGAACCATTTCTTCATCACCCGTCCATTCTCCGCTGGCGAATCAAGATCCTTGGAAAAGACCAACACCAAACCGCCGACGATGCTTGAAAGTGCCACGGCCGACAGCCACAACACACCGAACGCGAGGGCGTGTTCACGAGAAATAAACAGCGGCGACAAAAACAACAGGTAACCGTTTTCACGCACACCTAAACCATTCCAACTAATCGGCAAAGAGCTCAGGATATTGATCACCGGAATAGTGACTAATAAAACGGGCCAGGGGATCTGAATCCCGAAACCGGCCGCCATGACTTGGTGCAGGAATATCTGCAGCAGGTGAAATACCAGCGAAATCAGGGAAATATAACTGATGGTCGCGAGATCGCGCGGGAAAACCTGGGCGATCTTTTCCACGTTCTTGTGCAGCGCGCCTTGTTTTGGCAGCACGGCAAGAGCTAGAGCGGGACCGAAATACCAGGCCAGCACGACGGCACCAATGCAAGCTGCGAGCAGCGCAAGAAATTCACCGCCGATCTGTTGGCGACCGAAAAGCGCCATCGACACGATGCCGATCGCGGCCAGAACGGTCATCCCATGCAGACGGTCGGCGAACACGGACGCCAGGGCGGTGGTTTTCTGTTTTGACTTGCTTCCGAGCACGAGAGCGCGCGCCAAATCGCCGCCAACCGTGCCAAGCCCAAAGCAATTCACCGCCATGCCGAGGAAGTAGGCCCTGGCGGCCAGCAGCCAGGGCGCTTCGATGCTTCCGGAGCGGGCCAGGAGCCACCACTTGTAGGAACTTAGTAGCT
>DASUVS010000367.1:0-3452 GCA_036378835.1 Binatia bacterium
AGCGCCCTGAAGAGTTGCCTTTGGACTTAACCGAGGAACTACATCTCAAAGGACCGGATGCTGGAACTCTTAAGTATCGACGGATGCTAAGGGACTTACTGTAGAGAGACGTTTATCGGCAACTCGGTAGCTGTGGCAGTCCAAATAAGAAGCTAACTTTAGATGAGGAATTCTGCGCCGGTCAAAGCTATGGCACTTTTGTACAGGCATATTTCAGGTGCGGTGGCTATGAACCGATCCTCATCGGACATTGAGCTTCAGGAGATTAAATTGCCTCTCCCTGCGGCACGATCATGCTTTCTTCTGCATCGCCGCCAGCACGCGCTTGGGAGTGAACGGTCCTTCTCTTAATCGTACGCCGACGGCGTCGAAGATCGCGTTGGCGATTGCGGCTGCCGGTGGAATTGTCGCGCCTTCGCCGGCGCCGAGAGGTTGCATCTCCGGACGATTGATCAGAACGATGTCGAGCTCGGGCACATCGGGAAAGCGCAGGATCGGATACGTCCCCCAATCGAGGCTGGTCACGCCCTTGGCGTCGTAGGTGACCTCTTCATAGAGCGCCCGGCTGACTCCTTGAATGATGTTGCCTTCGACCTGGTTCTTCACGCCATCGGGGTTGATCATCAAACCGCAGTCGTGCGAACAGACCACGCGCTTGACGGCAACTTCACCCGTAGTCTTGTTTACTTCCACCTCGGCGACTGCCGCCACGTAGGTTCTGGCGCGCTGCGTCAGCGCAACACCGCGGCCGTGTGCGATGTTGCCGCTCGCCGCCGCCGCTGGGGACGGCCGCTTTTGCCAATTCGCCTTCTCGGCGGCGGCTTGCAGGCATTCGATGGCGCGTTGATTACCGGTTAAATTCTTGAGCCGGAATTCCAGCGGATCGAGTTTCAAATCGGCGGCGATTTCGTCGAGAAAACCTTCGCTTGCGAAACAGCGCGCCACATCGCCTGGCGCGCGCAGGTTGCTGGTGCGCAGGGGTATCGGTTCCGGGAAATGCCAGTTGATCAATTCGGCGACGATCTTCTGATTCGCGATTGTATAGATTTCACCGCCGCTTTGAGTGCCGTTAGATCCTCCGGGATTCTTCGGCATGATCCCGAGCTGCCTCGAAGCCAGTAGCGGCGTGGACCCGGATGCGGTCCAAGGTTGGCTATAGTCGGTAAAATCCCAAGCCAAAAGCCTGCCGTCACTCTCCACGGCAGCTTTGGCTTCGTCCAATTGCGCTGGGCCCTTGGGCTCCCAACCGTGTTCGTCGTGCCGTGACCACTGCACGCGCACAGGCGCGCCTGCCGCCCGTGACAATAAAGCGGCGTCTTCGGCGCCGTCATCGGTGCTCATGCGGCCATAAGAGCCGGAAGCCTCGTGATAAATGACACGGATGTTTTGCTCCGGGATCTTCAACAATGCAGCGATGGTGCCGCGGGTTCGGAAAGGTCCTTGCGGACCCGACCAGATGGTTGCCTTGTCGCTTTTGACGTCGGCGATCGAGCACGACGGGCCGATCATGCCGTGCATTTGGAAGGGCCAACGATAGCTGGCCTGGTATATCTTTTTGCTTTTACTCAAGCTTCCCGCCACGTCTCCTTTATCCACCGCCTTTTGGCTGCGCACCGGTTTGGTGCTTCTCAAGTATTTGTACATGTCGTCGGGGTTCGCCGGTACTTTTGAGGTTGGTGTTGTCCATGTGACCTTCAGTGCTTGCGCGGCTTTGATTGCCGCCCATTCCGTCTTGGCAACAACGCCGACGAATTTTCCCTCGCGCACGATCATGACTACATCGGGAATTCCTCTGATCGAGTCCTGGTCGATCTTGAGCGGTTCGGTGTTGATCACCGGCGGGCGCACGACCCGGCCGTGCAGCATGCCGGGAAGGCGCACGTTGTGAATGTAATCGTGTTCTCCCGTTACTTTGGTCGGTAGATCAGTGCGTTGGATCGTCTTGCCGACGACTTTGTAATCCTTGGGGTTTTTTGCTTTGACCTCCGGCGCAACCTTCATATCCCAGCCGGTGCCGGTCGCGGTGATCCTGGTATTGAATTTTTTGCCGCCGATGAGCTCGCCGTATGAAATTTTCTTCGAGCCCTGCCCGGCAACGCTCACAACTCCATTGGCAACCGTCAGTTTCTCTATAGGCGCGTTCAACTGGGTCGCAGCTAGCTTCAACAACTCCTGTCGCGCCGCAGCCGCGGCTTGCCGGATTTGCGGCCCGGCCCGCTCGATGGTGCGGCTGCCCACGGTTGATCCCTGTTCAATCGTGCGCGAGGTATCACCCGAATCCATTTTAATTTTCTCGAACGGCACATCTAACTCTTCCGCGACAATCTGCGCCAGGGCGGTGATCGTGCCGGTGCCGAGCTCTACTTTGCTGGTGTAAAAAGTAACCAGTCCGTCCGGCGTGATGGCGAGCCAGGAATCGAGTGAAGTCGGATCGATGTCGCCGGATGGAAGCGTGGCAAACTGGGCGAGGGCTTGGCGAGACGGCGACAGTAAATTGAAGCTGACGACCAGAGCGCCGGTGGTCTTTAGAAACTGCCTGCGAGTGATCTCGATGGATTTCATGTTTGTCGCTCCTCGTTAAACGGTCTGCCCGGCCGCCCGTTTGACTGCTTTGACAATGCGGATATGAGTGCCGCACCGGCAAAGATTGCCTGCTAGAGCCTGCTTGATCTGATCGTCGCTGGGCTTGGGATTTTTATCGAGCAAAGCCTTGGTCGTCATGATCATGCCGTTGATGCAGTAGCCGCATTGTGCCGCTTGCTCATCGACGAAGGCTTGCTGAATCTTGTGCAGCTTCTTGGTCGTGCCCAAACCTTCTAACGTAGTAACCGGCTTATCTTGTACGGCGCCGACCGGTGTGACACAGGAGCGAATCGCGTTGCCGTCCATAATCACCGTGCAAGCTCCGCACTGCGCCATGCCGCAACCGAACTTCGGACCGTTGAGTTCCAAGTCATTGCGCAGGACATAGAGCAGGGGAACATCCGATTCGGTATCGACCATTCGTGCTTTGCCGTTTACTCGAAGTGAGATCTTGGACATGGTTGGCTCCTTTTTGAATTGGGAGTCGGCGTGTGATCTTGGCTCTATTTACGAAAACGCCCCGCGCAAAGTCAAGATTCGCAGGGTGATGGTGCCGAGAACGGAGAACCGCCCAGTTCAACTGCTGCGGCAGGGTGGTTCATGACACCGCGTATTGCAGTAGTACCAACCGCGCGGAGACCCGGTGAATGGAGGTGAGTCACGGATCACCAAACTTGATGGAGCTTAAAGATTTCACCAGACAGAGCTCGAATTTACGGCCGGCATGACAGACCCATCCGTAGTTTTACCGGCATGTCCATTAAAGAAGAGAAAATGATCTCAGTTGAGATTGCCGGTTTTCGGCTCTTCTCTAACAAACGTTAGAAGCGCCATGCCGGCGATATAGGTCCCGGCTGCGATATAAAATG
>DASUVS010000368.1:0-2313 GCA_036378835.1 Binatia bacterium
AGGTATCTTAAGCCCTCAAGCCCGGCTGCATGGGGGCATACTGAAGATGACGCGCCGAACATGCAGAGTCATAGACCTATGGCGCGCGCCCTGGCCGGTTCTTTATAGCCCCAATTAGCTAAGATTCATTGACTTTGCTGAAGCCTTAGGTCTAAGTTCGTGACGTGCTCCAGTCTTCAGCGCCAACCGCGGGTAGTCTTCGACACATCATCAGTGTTGCTGCGTTGTTATTTGTTTTTTTTCTACCTCTTCATTCTCATTTCTCCGGAAGCCCGCTGATCAGCAAAGAATGTAGCTGCATTCAAGGCACTCGGACACATTTAGCGGTCGCGGCTGACACTTGGAATCTCGCACCGACATACCGGGTAACTTACGTTATCGCTCAGGATGACGTGCTTTGGTTAAACGAACGGCCTAAGCTCCAGCGCGTTCGTGCGCCGCCTACTTCTCTCTCCGTTTAGTTTGAACAGCAAAATCCTACAGTATCGGTCTTCATTGCCCCTCCGACTTTCAGTGGGAGGGCTAACACTCCATCTCGGAGGGGAGGCTCGTTATGCCTTATCCATTTAGCGAACTGCGCCGGGTTGCGGGATTATCCCTCGCGGTGGCGTTGTTTCTTGTTCCCGCCGTATGCCTTGCTCAGAGCTCAGAGTTGGAAGCTTTGAAAGAAATGGTCAAGGGGATGCAACAGGATTTGCAGAAAGCGCTTAACCGCATTGAGCAACTTGAAAAACAAAAAGCTGCCGATTCGGCAAAGTTGGGTCAAGTCGAAACATCGATCAAGACGGTGCAAAGCACGCCATCGGTTCTCAACCCGGCAATCGGCTTGGCGATCGACGCCACCGCGGAACACCGCGACAAATCCGGTGGAGATTTCAACCTTCGCGCTGCCGAACTGGGGATTTCGGCATCGATCGATCCGTATGCGCGAGCTTACGCCTTTATCAATGCAAACAGGGAAGAGGTCGAGCTGGAGGAGGCGGCGATCGTTACCACTTCGCTGCCCTGGAACCTGCAAGCCAGGGCGGGGCGGTTATTTGCGGACTTCGGGCGTTTAGCAAAATTTCATCAGCACGAATATCCGTTCGTCAATGCGCCTTTGTCGCTTGAGCGAATGGTAGGCGGAGAATCCAGAGCCGACGGCGTTGAACTGAGCTATCTCGTTCCCACGCCATTTTTTCTGCGGGCAACCTTGGGCGGATACAACAAGATGGGCGCGGAAAACGAGCGTCTGGATGACACGAGGCCGCGCGCCTGGAGCCGCTTTACTTATTTAGGCAGGCTGCAGACCTATCTCGATCTTGCTGATAATCACAGTGTCGAGCTCGGCACCAGTCTGGCCTACACGCCTTCGATCCGTATTCCGGAAGATCCTCAGGACGGCAGCCGGTCACTGGCCGGTCTCGATTTAACGTACCGCTATCAACCCTTGGGCAGCACTCTTTATCAAGGATTTACTCTCGGTGGAGAACTTTTTGGCAACAGCGAGCGGGTCGAACGCGCATCCGGTTTCCAACGCCTGCAAGCTCTTGGCGGGTATGCCTACGCCGAAGCCAAACTGAGTCGTGAGTGGGGCGCCGGATTTCTTTTCGATAACACTCCAAGCCTGAGTAGCCCCGGCAAAAAAACCATCAGCTATTCACCTTTCCTGACCTGGAATCTGAGCGAGTTCAATCGCCTGCGGTTTCAATACAGCTTTTTCGACGATAGCGTCCGAGAAGAAAAGAGCGAGCGCGGCAATCAATTCTTTTTACAGTGGACCACATTCCTGGGCAGCCATACCCATGGTTTTCGCACACGCTGATCCAGCTGTTGTTCACAGAGGAGGGATTACTCATGAAAGCAGAGCGCAGAAGAATCTTAAAACTAATTCTGGTCATCGGCATTCTGGTCATTTTCTATAGCCCGGCTAGCGCGCAACGAATCCGGGTGATCACAACCATTCCCGACCTCGCCGATATGACCAAGCAGATTGGCAAGGAACTGGTCGAAGTCGAAAGCCTTACCAGGGGTGTGGAATTTATGCATGCGGTGCCGGTAAAGCCGAGTTTTGTTCCGAAACTAAATCGCACCGACGTGCTCGTGCTCATGGGACTGGATCTGGAAAGTTCCTGGCTGCCGGCTCTGCTTGAAGTTGCCGGCAATGCGAAGATTCTGCCGGGCCGAACCGGTCACATCGACTGTTCTGCCGGCGTTAATGTGATGGAAGTGCCAAAGACTCTAGACCGCTCGGAAGGCGATATTCACCCGCGTGGCAATCCGCACTACAATCTCGATCCGCTTAACGGCACGATCATCGCGCGCAATATCGCC
>DASUVS010000369.1:0-52001 GCA_036378835.1 Binatia bacterium
AAGACCATGGAAGGGGTCGCGAGCTTTGCCGGCACAATTTTAAAAAGCGGTTTCGAGAGAAACTGGCTGAGCCGCTTGGGTTATTTGATAAGCCGAGAGTCCCTGCGACACGCTTACCGTAAGCTCGATTATGCCGAATACGGCGGAGCCCGTTTGTTGGGATTGGATGGGGTTGCCATTGTCGCCCATGGAGGGTCAACTGCGCTGGCGATCAAAAACGCCATTCGCGTCGCCAGCGAATCCGTTTCACAGGATGTAAACGGCCATATCAGTGCGGCTTTGGAATCAATCGTTCAGGCCGAAACTGAAAGCAAAGTTTTGAAGACTACGATTGGGCCTTGATCGAGCCATTGTGCGATGGGGCTAACTGGAGCGAAGGCACAAGTGGCGAGTACGAATAGTGTGGCATTTCTTTTTCCCGGTCAGGGCTCTCAGTATGTCGGCATGGGGAAAGAATTGTGCGAGCACTCTTCAGTTGCGGCGCAAGCCTTTCAAGAGGCCGAACAGACCCTTGGGTTTTCACTCAAACAGCTGTGTTTTTACGGTCCGGAAGCCGATCTCCAACTAACTGAAAACACGCAGCCGGCCATTTTGGCTGTTTCGGTGGCCGCGCTTCGCGTTTTGCAAGCGGAAATCGCGGTTCAACCGGCGTATGTTGCGGGTCATAGCCTCGGCGAATACAGTGCGCTAGTGTGCGTCGGCGCGCTCTCGTTCAGCGATGCCCTGAAAATCGTGCGCGAGCGCGGTCGTTTGATGCAAGCGGCGGTGCCATCGGGAAAAGGCGCCATGGCCGTTATCATGGGTCTCGACGTGGCAGCGGTCAGCTCTATCTGTAAACAGGCGGAAGACGGGGAAGTGGTCGCACCTGCCAATTATAACGGTGGCGGTCAAATCGTGATCGCCGGATCCAAGGCCGCGGTAGCCCGCGCTATGCTTCTTGCGAAGTCGGAGGGCGCAAAGCGTGTAGTTCCGTTGCCGGTCAGTGCGCCATTTCACTGTCCACTGATGAAGCCGGCAGCAGAAGGACTGAAACGTATTCTAAACGATGTGACGATTCATCCATTCACGGTTGGAGTTATCGGCAACGTGAATGCCGACGTGAATCTCGATCCCGCTCAAATCAAACTATTGCTGGCGGAGCAGGCGATGAAACCCGTACGCTGGGAGGAATCGGTCCAAAGATTGGAAAATCTGGGCGTCTCCAAAATGCTTGAAGTCGGTCCTGGAAGAGTTCTAAAAGGATTGGTGAAGAGGATCAGCCCGAAAATAGCGGTGGATACCTTCGAAGTGCCGCAAGACCTTGCCCGATTAAGGAATGACATCAGATGAAATCAAACGGGCAAGTAGCTCTGGTGACGGGTGCAAGCCGTGGCATCGGTCGGGCTATCGCCGTGGCTCTCGCTCAAGCGGGAGCATACGTGGTCGTTAATTATCGCGGCAACCAAGAGGCCGCTGAAACAACGCTCGAAGAGGTTCGGGTCGTAGGCGGGCAAGGGGAACTTTGCCAGTTCGATGTCGCAGTCGAAACTGAGATCGATGCGGCTGTTAAGAAAATCGTTGACGGGCAAGGGAAAATTGATATTCTGGTCAACAATGCCGGGGTGACCTCTGATACTCTTCTAATTCGCACAAAGGCCCAAGATTGGGATCAAGTCGTAGATACTAATCTCAAGGGAACGGTTCTCTGTACGAAATCGGTTTGTCGGCTCATGATCCGCCAGCGTTATGGCAGGATCGTTAATCTTTCTTCGGTAGTAGGACAGACCGGCAATGCAGGACAGTCGATCTACGCGGCAACGAAGGCGGGAATTCTCGGCTTTACCAAGTCCATTGCGCGGGAACTCGCGTCGCGCGGCATCACTGTTAATGCGGTGGCCCCGGGATTTATCGAAACCGAGATGACTGCTACTTTATCGCCGCAACTGCAGGAGGAGTTTCTGCGCTCGATTCCTTTGGGTCGTTTCGGCAAAAGCGAGGAAGTGGCGCAGCTGGTGGTTTTTCTTACGGGATCGGGAGCGTCCTATATCACGGGTCAAGTGATGAATGTTAATGGCGGACTTTACATGTAGCAAGAATGGCGAATAAGCAGGAGGAAAACAAAATGGCGTCATCTGTGCAAGCTAGGGTAAAAGAGATCGTATGCGAACAATTGGGGGTAAGCGAGGATGAGGTGGTTCCTGAAGCATCTTTCATCGAGGATTTGGGCGCGGATTCGTTGGACATCGTCGAATTAGTGATGGCTTTGGAAGAAGAGTACGAGATGGAGATTTCCGACGAGGACGCCGAAAAAATTAAAACCGTCCAGGACGTCATATCGTACATCGACAATCATCGTTGAGCGTTGCGTTGTTTCAGATCCTTTTCGGGAGGAGATGATGCATGCGCCGCTCGAGTTTTCGCCATTTAACATCCAGGCTCGTAGGAGTTTACAAGAACCCTGCAAGCTCGCGGTTTAGCGGAGTCCATTATCAAGAACTGTCATGATTGTGATGGCTAGTGATCACGGCGGGGTGGAACTCAAAGATTTTTTAGCGGAAGTCCTTCGTTCAAAAGACATTGATCTGCAGGACCTCGGTACCTACGACCGTAAACCGGTCGACTATCCCGATTTTGGTCACCGGGTGTCGGAGCGAGTTTCACAAGGAGATGCAAATAGAGGCATATTAATCTGTACTACTGGAATCGGGATGTCCATCTTGGCCAACAAGTATCCCAATGTCCGGGCCGCTTTGGTGCAGGATCGTGAAACAGCGCGCAGCAGTCGCGAGCACAATGACGCCAATATTTTAGTTCTCGCTGGGGCCACCACCGACCCTGCCCTCGCCCGGGAGATTTTGGAGATCTGGATCAACACACCTTTTAGCGGCGGCCGACATCAACGCCGTCTTGATAAGATAACTGAAATTGAGCGAGCCTTGGGAACACTGAGAAAGGCGCCCGCCAGCAAGAGCGACAAGGATTCTGAGTGATGTCTTTTTTGCAGCAGACCGACCCCGAGGTTTTTGCCGCCATCCAAAGAGAAACGAACCGGCTCGAACACAATTTGGAGCTGATCGCTTCTGAGAATGTCGTGAGCGAAGCGGTCTTGGAAGCTCAGGGCTCCGTAATGACCAATAAGTATGCGGAGGGATATCCAGGCAAGCGCTACTATGGTGGCTGTGAATTTGTCGATGAGGTCGAATCTCTTGCGATAGCCAGAGCCAGAGAACTCTTCGGCGCAGATCATGCGAACGTCCAACCTCATTCCGGCAGCCAAGCTAACATGACCGTATATCTGTCCGTGCTTAAGCCGGGCGATTGTTATCTCGGGATGAATCTTGCGCATGGTGGCCATTTGTCGATGGGAAGCCCGGTCAACTTTTCCGGCATTCTTTACCGTGTCGTTCCTTATGGGGTCTCAAAAGAAACTGAAATCATCGACTATGACGAAGTCGCCAAACTCGCCCGCGAACATCGACCGAAACTGATCATTGCCGGCGCCAGCGCCTATCCGCGAATCATAGACTTTGCAAAATTCCGCCAAATCGCGGATGAGGTGGGGGCTCTTTTGATGGTCGATATGGCGCATATCGCCGGTTTAGTCGCCGCGGGTTTGCATCCGAGCCCGGTGCCGCATGCCCATTTCGTTACAACCACGACGCATAAAACTCTACGCGGACCTCGCGGAGGATTGGTTCTGTGCCGTGCCGAGTATGCCAAAACCGTCGACAGCAAAGTCTTCCCAGGCATGCAAGGCGGTCCCTTGATGCACGTTATTGCTGCCAAGGCGGTCGCGCTGAAAGAGGCGCTCAATCCAGCATTCAAAATATATCAGCACCAAATCGTCAAGAACGCTCAAGCCTTGGCTAAATCTCTCAGCTCCAACGGCTATCGCCTCACGTCGGGAGGAACCGAAAATCATCTGATGTTGGTAGATCTGCGGAAATCGGAGCTGACAGGCAAGGTGGCGCAGGAGACCCTCGATCGGGCGCACATTACCGTGAACCGCAACGCCGTACCGTTCGATACTCGGTCGCCATTTATCACCAGCGGAATTCGCCTTGGTACGCCCGCCGTCACCAGTCGTGGCATGAAGGAGGAGGAAATGGGCCTGATCGGTAACTTGATTGCGAGGGCGCTTGACCGCGCGGGCGATGAAAACGTTAGGAGCGAGGTTGCGAACGAGGTGGCCGCGCTGTGCAGAAAATTTCCGGTTTATCCGCATCGGCTTCCGACGAATTAATCTGACCGGTACAGATTCAACCTGCGCCAGTCCCGCCATTTACTCTCTGCGGTCCTGCGACAATCTATTCCTAGTTTACATGAAGTGAACTAGTTGACTGTGTTCAAAGGAACTTCGGATGAAATGCCCTTTTTGTCATGAAACCGAGAACCGCGTGATCGATTCACGCTTGAGCAAGGATAACAATATGATCCGGCGCCGGCGCGAGTGCTCCAAGTGTTCGCGGCGTTTTACCACCTATGAGCGGGTTGAAGAGATGATGCCGTTGGTGGTTAAGAAAGATGGTCGAAGGGAGACTTACGAGAGGATTAAGATTATCAATGGGCTTAAACGAGCCTGTGAGAAGCGTCCGGTGAGCATCAATACGATTGAAGCGATTGCCGATCGGATTGAGCGCAATCTTCAGGAACGCGGGGAAAAAGAGATTTTGAGCTCAGTGATCGGCGAGGCGACTATGCGGGAACTTCACGATACCGACGAAGTGGCTTACGTTCGCTTCGCCTCAGTCTACCGCTCGTTCAAAGATATCAATGAGTTCATGGTCGAGCTGGAGGAGCTTTTAAAGGAACGGAAAGAGATGTCAGCCGCTCGGGTAAGCGCTCCGCGACAAAAGAGGAACTAGCCGGTGGTGCTGCCGCGGGAAGAACTTGACCGGCGCTATATACGGACGGCCTGCCGGCTTGCCGAGAAAGCCGCCGGAAGGACCAGCCCCAATCCGATGGTGGGCGCAGTGCTGGTGCGCCAGGGGAAAATGATCGCGTCCGGATTTCACCAATTTGCCGGCGGCGATCACGCCGAAATCGTTGCCCTCAAAAAGGCCGGCAGTAAGGCCAAGGGAGCCACGCTCTATATCAACCTTGAACCATGCAACCATTACGGGAGAACACCGCCGTGCACTCGCTCTTTGATCGCCGCAGGTGTCAAGGAAGTGGTTGTCGGCATGAAAGACCCTAATCCGCTGGTATCCGGCAAAGGACTGCGCGCGATGGCCCGCGCAGGAATCAAAGTTCGCAGCGGTGTTCTCCAAGAGGAATGTCGAGTACTGAATGAGGCATTTACCAAGTTCATCACTCGCGGAGTGCCGTTTGTGACGCTCAAGCTGGCAGCTTCTCTCGACGGTAAGATTGCTACACCGAACGGCGATTCCTATTGGATTAGCTGCGAAGAATCTCGTGCTATCGTGCATCAATTGCGCAATAGCTTCGATGCGGTGCTGGTCGGGGCGGGCACTGTGATTACCGACGATCCACAACTGACTTGCCGGATTGCGGGCGGACGAGATCCCCGGAGAATCATCCTTGATGCGCGTTTGCGGATTCCCCTGGACGCGGAATTTCTGCGCCAGCGCGGCAGCGATAAAAACATTATCGTGACAAGCCATACCGCGCCCGCAGGTAAGATTCGAGCTTTGGAAAATTTAGGCGCCACAGTTTGGCGCTTGCCTGTGCGAGAAGGCGCAGTGCGGTGGCTTCCACTGCTGAGAAAACTGGCCAAAAGCGGCATTGTCAGCGTACTGCTCGAGGGCGGGGCGATTACCGCCGCCGGCGCTTTGAAGGAGAAGATGGTCGACAAAGTCCTGCTTTTCTATGCCCCTAAACTCCTGGGCGGCGACGCACGTTCCATGATTGCTAGTTTGGGAGTGGAAAGAATCGATCAATCCATCATGCTTCAAAATCTTCAGATTCAAAAATCAGGCACCGACTTGCTGGTTTCAGGATATTTTAATACGAGCGCGGCTCATGACCGAGTGCGCTAAGCTGAAAGATTCGCCTGGATCATGTTTACCGGTTTGATCGAAGATGTCGGACGCGTCGCCAGCTCAGTCTTAAACAAGCAGTCGGCGGTTTTGACTGTGGAGACCGGTCTGGCTCTTCGCGAGATCCCTCTGGGCGCCAGCATCGCCGTCAACGGCGCCTGCTTAACCGTCGTTCGAAAAGGCAAAAGATCCGTGGCATTTGATGTTTCGCCGGAAACAATGGAGCGCACCAGTTTAGCTACGGTTGAACCCGGCACATTGCTGAATCTCGAACGTTCGATGCGACTCAAAGATCGCCTGGGCGGGCATTTGGTTACCGGTCATATAGACGGTGTCGGGATTGTGCGCTCGGTGCAAAGAAAAGGAGACTTTACCTTTGTTTCTTTTCGGATTGCTCAAAGTTTGGGATCACTGCTGGTCTCCAAGGGGTCGGTTGCTGTCGATGGAATCAGCCTGACAGTCAACCGATGTAACGCACGGGAGTTTAGCGTCGCGATTATTCCGTTTACTTTCCAAAACACGAATTTGCGCGCCCGTAGGGTTGGTGATAAAGTCAACATAGAAGCTGATCTAATCGGCAAGTACGTTCATCATTTCGTTACGCAACGAACTCAAAATCCACTTTAACGTTCGAATATCGCCGCTAGGACCATCTCATGCCCGTTTCCAGTATCGATGAAGCTCTCGAAGACCTCCGCCAAGGCCGGATGACTATACTCGTCAACGAGGAGGCGCCCGACAGCGACGGGTTTTTTTGCATTCCAGCCGAGAAGGTCACTGCCGAGATCATCAATCAAATGCTGCATTACGGCAGAGGCGTTATTTATCTCGCACTCACCGACGAGCGAATTCGCCAACTCGGCATCCTGCTGATCCCGCACGAGAGCAGCAACTTCTCGGGGCATCTGTTCGGAGCCGCCTTTTCCGCGCGTCTCGAAGGTGTTCCCGCTGTCTCCGCCAAAGGGCGCGCGCACACGATTCAAGTGGCGGTTGCCGATCAAGCAAAGCATGCGGACTTAATTGTCCCAGGACATATCCAGCCGATCCAAGCACGCTCCGGGGGAGTGTTGGCGCGTTCGGGGCGAGCGGAAGCGTCGATCGATTTAGCGCGATTGTGCGGATTTACTCCTGCAGGGGTGATCTGCCACATCCTTAAAGATGATGGTTCCGTGGCGCTGTTGCCGGATCTGGAGAAGCTTGCGGAGCGGCTGGAGATAAGAGTCGTCGCCGTGACCCGACTGATCGCCTATCGCTTACGCAATGAGAGCTTGGTCAAACGAGCCGCGGAGGAGATCTTTCCGACTATCCATGGCGGCATGTACAAGGCTATCGTTTATCGAAACGAAGTCGATGCTTCCGAGCATATGGCGCTGGTCAAGGGGGATATCAGTAATCCGGACAGCGTCCTGGTGCGTTTGCATTCGGAATGCTTGACAGGAGATGTTTTCGGCTCCGAGCGCTGCGACTGTGGCGATCAGATCCGCCAGTCGCTGAAACTCATCGATCAGGCTGGCAAGGGCGTGCTCGTATATATGCATCAAGAGGGTCGTGGTATAGGTCTCACCAATAAGATCAAAGCATATGCCTTGCAGGATCGGGGCTTTGATACGGTGGAAGCCAACTTGGAGCTAGGATTCAAAGAAGATCTCCGGGATTATGGGATCGCCGCTCAGATGCTGCGGGATATGGGCGTGAAAAGCGTTCGCCTATTGACTAACAACCCGCGCAAGATTTCGGGTATCGAAGAGTACGGGGTAACGGTGAAGGAGAGAGTTCCTCTTGAGGTATTGCCACGCGACAGCAATATTCATTATCTTCGGACCAAGCAGAAAAAACTCGGCCACCTGTTAACCAATTTGGAAGCCAAGCCAGGCAAATCTTAACGCTCTTTTATGGCCAATGTCATTGAAGGCAGTATTGACGCCCGCGGCATGAAAATCGGTGTCATTGTCAGCCGATTTAATAAATTTATCACTGCCAAGCTGCTCGAAGGCGCATTGGAGGGTCTGAAAACTCATGGTGGTGCCGATGATGATCTGACGGTGGTTCATGTGCCCGGCGCGTTTGAAATTCCCATCATCGCGGCACAAATGGCGGCCAGCGGAAAATTCGATGCCGTCGTGTGTCTGGGCGCTGTGATTCGTGGCGATACGCCGCACTTCGAATATGTCTGCGATGCGGCAACGCATGGAATCAGCAAGGCCGTCTGGGAATACCGGATACCGATCAGTTTCGGGGTCCTGACAACCGATAACGTGCAACAAGCCATGGAACGCGCTGGAGTGAAAGATACGAACAAAGGATATGAAGCCGCGTTAAGCGCCATCGAGATGGTAAGTGTGCTGCGCCAACTTGCTCGATAACATTCCTGGATTATCTTCGTCGAGGGCGGGCAGCCAACCTTTAGAGATTCATAGGATTCTGTTAGTCATGGGAATCAGACGCAAAGGCAGGGAGTTGGCCCTTCAAGCCCTGTACCAGATTGAAATTACCGGCGACGCTTCAGCGGCGGCGGTTGATCTCTTCCTCAGTCATTTCGAAGGCAGTGCGCAAGCTAAAGAATTTGCACGACGTTTGGTCTCCGGCGTCGTCAGCCAGCGGCCGAATATTGACCGGGTGATCGACCACTGCACGGAAAACTGGAAGCTTGCGCGGATGGCCAAAGTCGATCTGCTTATTCTTCGGATATCCGCATACGAATTAATCTTCTGCCCCGACATTCCCCTCAATGTCAGTCTCGATGAAGCTATCGAGATGGGCAAACGTTTCGGCAGCGGTGATTCGGGCTCGTTTATCAATGGCGTGTTGGATCAACTGGCGCACGCAGAGATTGCCAAAGCTCACTGACTGCATGGAACCGCGTTACCAAGCCAAAGAAATTGAAGAGAAGTGGCAGACTTTCTGGGAGGAGCATCAGTCCTTTCAAGCCTCGGAAGCTCCGGGAAAGCCTAAGTACTACGTGCTGGAGATGTTTCCTTATCCTTCCGGTCGTATTCACATGGGGCATGTGCGTAATTACTCCATCGGTGATGTGGTTGCTCGCTACAAGCGCATGCGCGGATACAACGTTCTTCATCCGATGGGATGGGATGCCTTCGGCCTGCCCGCCGAGAACGCCGCTATCGAGCGCGGAATTCATCCCGAAAAGTGGACTCAGGAAAATATTTTGTACATGAAGGCGCAGCTCAAGCGCATGGGCCTGTCCTACGATTGGTCGCGTGAGATCGCCACTTGCCGGCCTGAATATTACCGCTGGAATCAATGGATATTTCTGCAGTTCTACAAACGAGGCTTAGCATACAAGAAGAGTTCTTTAGTTAATTGGTGTCCTTCCTGCGAGACGGTTCTCGCCAACGAACAGGTGATTGAAGGCGTCTGTTGGCGCTGTGAATCGACAGTGACTCAGAAAGAATTGGATCAATGGTTTTTTCGCATCACAGACTACGCCGAGGACCTGCTTCACGATCTCGAACGGCTACCGGGTTGGCCCGACAAAGTACTGCTGATGCAGCGAAATTGGATCGGCAAATCAGTCGGGGCAGAAATCAATTTTCCGCTTGCCGGGCGAGCCGAACCGCTGAAAGTCTTCACCACCCGTCCCGATACCGTATTTGGCGCGACCTTTATCTCGCTTGCGGTTGAACATCCTCTGGCCTTGAAGCTTGCTCAAGGATTGCCGCAAGAAGATGCTGTTCAAGAATTTATCGACACGATAAAACAGCAGAAGTCGATAGGGCGCGGCGGTGAAGAAGGTGAAAAAGAAGGCATCTTCACCGGAGCTTATTGCACGAATCCATTCACCAGCGAGAATATTCCAATTTATCTAGCGAACTTTGTGCTGATGGAGTACGGCACCGGCGCGGTCATGGCGGTGCCTGCGCACGACCAAAGGGATTTTGAATTCGCGCGCAAATACGGATTGCCGGTCCGAGTCGTGATTCAACCCGCAGGCAGTGTTCTGCGCGCGCAAGAATTGACCTCGGCGTATGTCGATGAAGGCGTGATGGTCAATAGCGGAGTGTTCAGCGGATTGACCAACATCGACGGAAAAGAAAAAATTGCCGAACATCTGGAGAAACAAGGATGGGGTAAAAAGGCAATTCGCTACCGCCTCCGCGATTGGGGTGTCTCGCGGCAACGTTATTGGGGAACACCGATACCAATTATCTATTGCGACGCATGTGGTGTCATGCCTGTCCCTGAAGATCAGCTTCCTGTCACCCTTCCCATTGATGTGCCGTTTACCGGCAAAGGCCGCTCGCCGCTGGCTGAAAGTAAAGACTTTAGTGAAGTTCAATGCCCTCGATGCGGTGCCGCCGCTCGTCGCGAAACCGATACCATGGATACTTTCGTTGATTCCTCTTGGTATTACTTGCGTTATACTTCTCCGAAATCGTTCACGACTCCTTTTGATGCCAAGCAGGCGGCATACTGGATGGCGGTGGATCAGTATATCGGCGGTGTCGAGCATGCCGTGCTTCACTTACTCTATGCTCGATTTTTTACCAAAGCTCTGAGAGATCTTGGGGTTCTCCAAGTGGATGAGCCTTTTACCAATCTCCTTACTCAAGGGATGGTTTGCAAAGAAACCTATCGCTGCCCTGAGCATAACTGGCTCCTGCCCACCGAACTTGCCGGCTCGGAAAAGGACGGATGGCGCTGCCCTCAATGCGCGCGTCTAGTCGAAAAGGGTCGCGTCGAAAAAATGTCCAAGTCGAAGAAAAACATTGTCGATCCGGAAGAGCTTGTCGCAGCCTATGGAGCCGACACAGCTCGGCTATTCACGTTGTTTGCGGCCCCTCCCGAGAAGGATCTTGAATGGAGCGAGCAAGGAGTTGAGGGCGCGTATCGATTTCTGAGCCGGCTGTGGCGCTTTGTTTTTCATAATCGAGAAATGCTGCTCGGTGGTGAAACCGATTCGCCGGAGTTAAACGGATCCTCGGATGTGCGCGAGCTGCATCGCATGATCCACCGGACGATCAAGAAGGTCACCGACGACATCGATGGAAGGTTCCACTTCAATACCGCGATTGCGGCTATCATGGAGCTCTTTAACGCGCTCAGTATCGCCGCCGGCCGGCAGGAAGGACAGTTGGCTGCTCCGGTTATCCGGACCGGCATGGAAACCATCATCCGGCTCCTCTATCCATTCGTGCCACATTTGATGAGTGAACTCTGGCTCAGCCTGGAAAAAAGCCAGCCACTGGATCAACTATCCTGGCCGGAGTATTCACCGGAGGCGCTCGACGAAGAGCAATTTCTTATCGTCTTGCAAGTCAACGGCAAAGTGCGCGGGAAAATAAAGGTCCCTGCCAATACTCAAAGAGATCAAGTTGAAAGTGACGCTCTGGCGGAGCCGAGAGTTAAAGCTTTTATCGGCGGGAAAAAGGTTGAGCGAATCGTTTATGTACCGCGGCGGCTTGTCAACATTGTCTTGGAGGGATGAAATTGAGGGATACTCTGCGGGAAACTATTAGACGGGCAACTGCCTTGACGATCCTCGGTTATTTTTGCGCCACTTTGACCATGGCTGGCTGCGGCTATTCATTTGCCGGTCGGAGCGAGACGTTTCCGGACGACATTCGTACGGTTTACATCGAACCGTTCATAAATCAAACGCGCAACGTCGGTTTGGAGAAAGAGCTAACTTCAGCGCTGCGCAGCGAATTTTATCGCCGTGGGCAACTCCGGGTCGTCGACAATATTGATCAGGCGGATGGGATTGTTGCGGGAGTGGTGCGGACATTCGAAAGCCATGTCGCCTCGGTCAACCGCAGGGATGAAGTGCTCCAATATGAAACCGCTATCGTCATCGATGCGTCGCTGCGTCGACGAGAGCCGAACGAAATCATTTGGCGGAGCCAGGGGACGCGCCTGACGGACATCTATGGCGGCTCCCGAGCGGCGGTGGTGACAACCTCGTCGGAATTCAAAACCGGGACGTTGAATGCATCCGACGTTCGCCGGCTGACCGATATCCAATTAACCGAGACAGAAAACCGCGCGGTGCGGGGACAACTGGTCGAACGCTTTGCGCGAGAGCTGCATCAAAGATTGATGGAAATGTTCTAGCGCCGACAAACTGGTCGGCGTATTCTACGACACGGCGATTCGATTGCTATGCTGAAGAAGCGGTGCGAGCGGCCGCTTGCGCCAGTCGGGAAAGCCACCGCGAGGCGGTATTTCGATTGATGATTCCTTTGCTCACAGCCTTGCCGAGCGCTTTATCGACCGCTTTGATGTCGACGGCCCGGGAATCGGCAGTCTGATTTGAGACTGCTTGGCGCGCTTTTTTGATCAAAGTCCTTACCTTGGATCTCGTCTCCTGGTTTCTTGCCTTTCGTTTCAGACTTTGCCTGTGTCTCTTAATAACCGACGGATGAACTGCCAAAGCTAGCCTCCTAAAAATGTTTGATTTTACTTACCATCTTGGAATGCCGGAGTCAATTTGAACGAGGAAGCCGGGAAGTTAACACGGGCCGCCGGAGTGGTGGGCTTCTTCACATTGCTCAGCCGCGTCTCTGGCTTGTTTCGTGATGTCGTCATCGGGTTTCTCTTTGGCGCGCAGGGTGCCGCCGATGCATACTTCGTCGCCTTTAGAATCCCCAATCTTTTAAGGCGCCTGACAGCGGAGGGCGCTTTGACAGTCGCGTTTATTCCGGTCTTTACCAACTACATGGCAAAGGAGGGAAGGGCCGAAGCTATTAGAGTCACTCAAATTGTGTTTACGTTTTTAACTATATTTTTGGGATTGATTACGCTACTGGGCATCGTTTTTGCCCGCCCGCTTACGCAGTTTTTCGCTCCTGGTTTTGTCCAGGAGCCTGAAAAATTCTACATGGCGGTGTCGCTTACCCGTTGGATGTTTCCTTATATTTTTTTTGTCAGCCTGGTTGCATTAGCCATGGGAGTACTCAATGCCCTCCGGCATTTCATGGCGCCAGCCATGTCACCGGTTCTATTCAATCTCTGCAATATCATCTGCGCGATTGTGTTTTATCCGTTACTGGATGAGCCGATTCTTGGCTTGGCTTTTGGAGTTCTCATCGGCGGAGCGGCGCAACTTCTATTTCAGATACCTTATTTGTTGAAACAAGGTATTCGTTTACGGTTTAACTTCGATTTCAGACATCCCGGCCTGGGGCGTTTGTTGTATCTAATGGGGCCTGCGGCGTTTGGCGCAGCGGTCTATCAAATCAATGTTCTGGTTAGCACTATGCTGGCTTCCTTTCTGCCAAGTGGAAGCGTCTCTTATCTCTATTATGCAGATCGATTTTTAGAGTTTCCCGTCGGTATCTTCGCGATAGCCCTTGGCACCGCAGCGCTGCCAAGCTTTTCTAGCTTGGTGGTCAAGGGCAACATCCAAGAACTTCGCGCGACTCTGGCGTATGCCCTTCGAATCGTCAATTTCATTTGTTTGCCTGCCACCGCCGGCTTAGCTGTCTTGGCCGTTCCGCTATTCGCGATCTTTTTTCAACGAGGCGCATTCGATGCTACTGCGACTCTAAACTCCGCCCAAGCGCTCATTTTTTTTTCATTTGGACTCTGGAGTATCTCAGGCACGAAATTAGTCGCGCCGGTGTTCTATGCTATGGAGGACACGAAAACTCCTGTTTTAGTCGGAATCATCGCATTTATGGTCAATCTTCTTGCGAGCCTTGCGCTGATGGGTGAGATTGTCCTCGAGGCAGATTCCGCTGGAATCATGGCTCGAACGATGGCTATGGCATCAGTTCGTATCGGATTGAGTTCGCTGGGTCACGGCGGCCTTGCCCTAGCTACGACAATCTCTTCGTTATGTAATTTTTTCATCTTGCTCCTTATCCTAAACTCGCGCCTAAAAGGAATTCCATTACGCGAGGTCGCTTACTCGTTTTTCCGAAACCTCATCACGACCCTGATTATGGCTATCCCGCTTATTTGGGTTGTTGGGAATGTCGACTGGACAGGCACGACATTGCCGATTTATTCGAAAGCCTTGATTCTCGCCGGCCTGATCGTTCTCGGGCTTACCTTGTATCTCGCGTTCAGTTACCTGCTCAAGAGTCCTGAATGGCCGATCGTGGAACAATTCCGGCGCGCGCTACAATCCCGCTTATGCCGACTAACACCTAAACGCAGACCAGAAGGGTAAAAAGACTGCTGTCAAACTGGGCATTCTGCTACGATCCCTGATTTGTCGCCGCCACAGGCCGATTGACGTTCGGTTATCAACAGCTTATGCACAAAACTGTGGCAAACCGATTCTGTTTACCCTACGTCGCGGCGGCAGCTTGCGCCTGCCGATTAACAAAGAGAGAGGTTCTCCCGTTAACTCTCGTCCCATTATCTTTTCTCCTGTCAAGCAAAACTCGAGAGCTTGTGATGCGGCAATGAGACGGTGGACGCAAAGTTGTCGAAACCTGGTCTGTTATGATCGCTGACTCGTTGCGGCGTATGCGTTCGAAGAGCTGAAAGCCTTGCATCCGCGACAGAGTTATGTAATAGACTTTGCTTAGTTTAAACTTTTTTTATGTGTGACGGGAAAGGAGGTGAACTAATGATCGGTAAAAAAATTGTTTTATTGTCAGGGATATCCCTCTTCACTTTGACTCTCGCAATTGCAGGGTGCGGCAAGAAAGAAGAGCCGGCGCCACCGCCGCCTCCGCCTCCACCAGCTGCAGAGCCAGCGCCGGCTCCGGCGGAACCGGCACCAGCAGCTCCGACACCGGGTGGCGATACAGGGGCTCCAGCAACGAGTGAAAAAGCTCCTGAAACGAAGGACGAGGCGAAAACCAAGTAAGGTCTTAACTCCTAACAGGTTATTGCCAACCAAAAAGGGGAAGGGTAGTTATCCTTCCCCTTTTTGTAATTTCCGTCCCTGGAAGGCCTGTGGCATCGGACAGTTATTTAACTTTTTCAGAGCATCTTGAAGAGCTTCGCTGGTGTCTACTGAGAGCGCTGGCTGCGATTGTTGTTGCGTCATTGGTCTGTTATTTTTTCGCCGATGCGATTTTTGCGTTTATGGTGGCTCCGCTCAAGCAGATTTTACCCCCGGGTCAAAATATAATTGGAACGACCGTCACCGAAGCCTTTTTCACTGAAATCAAAGTCGCGTTTCTGGCGGGCGTGCTTTTTTCATCTCCTTTCATCTTTTACGAAATATGGCGGTTCATCAGACCGGGCCTGATCGGCAACGAAGGGAGGTTGGTCATCCCGTTCGTCGTATGCGCGACTCTATTTTTTCTCGGCGGCGCCTATTTCTGTTACCGAATTGTCCTTCCCGTGGCGTTTTCCTATTTTATAGAACAGTACGGCACACTCGGGGTTACTCCGGCAATTCGCTTGGGCGAGTACTTCACTTTTTTTTTTCGTATGGTCCTGGCCTTCGGAATCACCTTTGAGCTGCCAATTATCACATTTGTTCTGGTCCGGCTCGGAGTTTGGGATCACCGCTTCATGCGACGGTCCTTTCGTTATGCGGTCATTGTGATATTCATACTGGCTGCGTTTTTAACGCCGACGCCGGATATCATTAACCAATTGTTGTTAGCGGTGCCGATGCTGCTGCTATACATCCTGAGTATCGGCGTCGCGTATATTTGGCGTAAAGCCGAGTGAGCGTAGTTTATCAGGTATAGGGAAGAGGAGGATTGATGGTTGCATTTGTCATCGCCATAAGTTTTTTATCGCTGGGAGTTGCCGTCTTTCTAGCGCGTTGGGTACTGGCGCGCGAAACGGGTACCCCGAAGATGCGCGAGATTTCCGATGCCATCAAAGAAGGCGCTGAAGCTTTTCTCTCACGGCAAAACCGGACGATCATATCTATGGCCGCTATTTTGGCGACAGTGATTTTTTTTCTATACGCCTATGTTCGCGCGCCGAGTCCCGCAGATCCGGTTTCTCCTGTGGAAATGGCCTTTTGGACAACTTTTTCTTTCGTTCTCGGCGCTCTTTGTTCCGTGATCGCCGGCTATATCGGCATGTGGGTGTCAATTCGAGCAAATATCCGAACCGCTTCGGCAGTTCGCACCAGTCTGAACGAAGGGCTGCGCATTGCGCTTCGCGGCGGCGCGGTGTCGGGGTTATTCGTCGTCGCCATGAGTCTGCTCGGCGTCGGAGGCCTTTACGCACTCCTTGAGTTCCTCGGACACGACCCACAGAAGATTCCATTCACTATTGTCGGGTACGGGTTTGGCGCATCCTTTGTGGCGCTTTTTGCTCAACTAGGGGGCGGCATTTACACCAAAGCGGCGGATGTCGGCGCCGACCTGGTCGGCAAAATAGAAGCGGGCATCCCTGAGGACGATCCGCGCAACCCGGCTGTTATCGCAGATCTAGTTGGCGATAATGTCGGGGACTGCGCCGGCCGTGGTGCTGATTTGTTCGAATCCACTGCGGCGGAGAATATCGGCGCGATGATCCTTGGAGTGGGCCTCTATCCGTACTTCGGCATCAAAGGAATCGTTTTTCCGTTGGTCGCCCGCGCACTCGGTCTCCTCGCCTCGATCGTCGGTATCATGATCGTTAAAACCGATGAGAACGGCGACCCAATGCACGCTCTAAATCGGGGATATTACGTAACCAGCGGGTTGGCGATGGTCGGTTTTTTTGTTTGCGCTCAATGGCTCCTCGCTGTCGATCCGACGAAATATCCAGAAGCCCAGTCGGCGTGGTTTTATTTCTTTCTGTGCGGCGTCATCGGGATTCTTATGGCGCAGGCTTTCGTCTATATCACGCAATACTATACTGAATATAAATATCGCCCGGTTAGAGAAATAGCCGAGGCGTCTCAAACCGGACCGGCAACGAACATAATCGCCGGAATCGCGGTGGGCTTTGAGTGTGTGGCGGCGCCGGTTCTGGTCATCTCGGTCGCGATTATTGCTTCTTACTATTTGGGGTTAAACAGCGGAGTAAAAAATGCGGGCCTTTTCGGCACCGCGGTTGCGACAATGGGAATGCTTGGAACCGCGGCATATATTCTTGCCATGGACACATTCGGTCCGATCACTGACAATGCCGGCGGGATTGTCGAAATGAGCGGGCAGCCGGAGGAGGTCCGTCGTAAAACTGACAGGCTCGATGCCGTGGGCAATACTACTAAGGCGTTGACCAAGGGTTACGCTATAGGATCGGCGGCTCTTGCCGCGTTCCTGCTCTTTTCGGCTTATCTGGACGAAGTGGCCCACTATGGTCATCGGCTCGAAGCGGTCAATATAGCCAAACCCGAAGTATTTGTCGGCGCGCTGCTGGGGGCAATGCTGGTTTTTCTTTTTTCTGCGTACGCGATCCGCGCAGTGGGGAAAGCTGCGTACTATGTAATCAACGAGGTGCGGCGCCAGTTCAAAGAAAATCCCGGCATCCTTCAGGGCACCGTAAAACCTGATTATCGCCGCTGCGTCGATATCGTTACAGTGGGCGCGCTGAAACAGATGATCCTCCCCGGCGTTGTCGCCGTGACGATGCCGATTGCCGTCGGCTTAGTGTTTCGCTTTTTTGGCGTCGGTGCCGAAGCCGTCGCGGCATTTCTAATGGTTGGAACCATAGCTGGTATTCTCGTCGCTACCTTTCTCAACAACAGTGGCGGAGCCTGGGACAATGCCAAGAAATATATCGAGACCGGTGCCTACGGCGGCAAGGGATCGGAACCGCACAAAGCTGCGGTGGTCGGAGACACGTTAGGTGATCCTTTCAAAGATACCGCGGGCCCCAGTTTGCACGTGCTGATCAAATTACTGGCGACGATCACGCTCGTGCTGGCACCCCTTTTCGTGTAAGCGGTTGTTTGAGACCGTCTTAGCCAGGTTAAATCGTGACGGCCGAGCATACCGTCTATTGATAGGAGCCATTGATCGAGGCCTTTTAATGTCGCCCGGATGGTGGAATTTGGTAGACACACGGGACTTAAAATCCCGAGGACCGAAAGGTCCGTGCCGGTTCGAGTCCGGCTCCGGGCAACCACCCGAGCCTGGAACGCCTTTGCGCGTTTCTCAGGCGACGGCTTAGCTCCTAAAGCGCCACGGCGGGACTGCTTTGGAAATTCACCTCGCTTTGGGTCTGACCAGAACCAAGAAAGTCCGGATGTCCTTGCCTCGAAGTTTTCGAGTGTGAAAGGGAGGTAGTTTTATCATGCCTCAGTACGAAATCCACGTACTTTGCAATGAATGTGGTGCCGAACATCCGATGCGTGTTCGTCTACACCTGGATGACGGGCCGGCAGAAAAGCGTAGTATCGGTGAAACTTACAAGGGAAGAACCCAGCCTCCGCAGCTTCTCGCCGTGGGCGGCCACAAGACTTTGTGCCTGAAGACCGGGAAGATGTTTGTGCAGGAAAACGAGGATCAGATCTTCTTGATACCTCGATAATGCGCAATCCAATCCGACGAGTAGCTCCCGATTCGTCTTTGATGTTCCTAAAGATGGGACGTAACATCCGCCTAGCGTCGCAGTTCGTAGACAAGCAATCGAAGTGTGTTTGCTCAGTCGGGACATTTCCAGGTATCTCGGTGGCATACGGTTTGCGCAAGTTTATCCTAAATTGAATCTTGGCAGCAAGAAAATCAGGGAGGGCTTGCTATGAACGAAGACATTTTCTCAGGAAAATGGAGAGAGATGCGCGGGACATTACGCTCTTGGTGGGGCCGGCTGAGCGATGATGATTTAGAAAGGATCGCTGGAGAGAAAGATAAGCTGGTTGGTCTGGTACAAGAAAGATACGGCCAAACGCGCGAGCAGGCGGAGAGAGAAGTTGATCGACGTCTCTCCGAGTACGGAACTAGTGGTGGTGGAATCGGTTCCAACCTGCGATCCAGGGTTGACGACTTGGGCGCTACTGTGTCTAACAAAGCGGGCGAGGCTGCGGGGGCCATGGCCAGCGGCGTGCAATCGGCTCGGTCTTATCTGCAGGAGCGCGATTTCGATCAATTGACCGGGGACATAGTTGCATGGGTTCGTCGGTACCCTATTCAAGCCTGTTTGATCGGCGTCGGCTTAGGCTACTTGATCGCGCGTACTATCGGCAGCAGTGACCAATCAGATTTCGAATAAAACCTGATCGACTCGCGCAGTTGATCAGCTAATCCTGCCATTATATTTGCCAGATGATGCCCCGATCGCGCTGCGACACGGGGCATCTTTTTGTCAACGTAAGCGGCGCTGCGCGAATCAAATTCGATCCAGCCATTGCGACTTCGAACTTGCCATGCTCAAACGATCGTCGATCCCGTTATAAAAAAAGGTTCGAAATGCTCGACTATCCAACGGGAGACTTTGAGCATCAGCTCACAAACTTTCAAAACGTTACCGGATATGTCATAGACAGGAACGATCGCGACTTCGCATACCGGTAAATCGCGGTCGGAGAAAGACGCAGTTTATACGCCTGGCGCGCGTTGTTTGCCATCGAAGCAACGCAAGAAAATCTTCGAACGGCTGACGGTGGGTTGAAATTTGAGAGTACTAAGGAGGTGTCTGTGGCTTTTGCGAAGATCGGAATAATGAGCATCGGCGAAATGGGCTACCACTGGGCAAAGCTGTTGACAGCTCGTGGCGCCGAAGTGCTGACCTATGATCGCGACCGTAGCCCGGTCACACAGAAACGCGCCGAAAACGCCGGGGTCAGATCCACTGGTTCGCTGTCGGAATTGTGCTCGAGCGCCGATCTAATCGTCTCCATCGTAGTGCCAACGGCGGCAATCAACGTAGCAGCAGAAATCGCCAAGGCCGCCACACACGCGAAACGCAAGGGCTTGATTTATTTCGACGCCAATGCAATTTCGCCGATGACTGCCGAGACGATCAGCGGAGTTCTCACTGAAAGCGCCGTGGAGTTCGTTGATGGCTGCATTATCGGATCAGCCGCCAAAATGGACAAAGGATCGGTCGTCTACGCCTCCGGTCCGGCGGCAACGCGCATCGCCGTACTCGGGGATTACGGCCTAAGCGTGCGAGTTCTTGGCACTGGAACGTCGCAGGCGTCGGCCTTCAAAGTAGTCTACGCGGGGTTGACGAAAGGATTGCAAGGCTTATTCGTTGAGCTGCTGATGGGGGCCAAGCGGTTTGGTTTGCTGGATGAGATCGTCAACCGATACGATGAGAGTTTCCCGGGCTTACTTGAGAAAGTAAGTTCCAGCATCGTTGGGCTGCGCAACCATGCGGCGCGCCGTGCGGAGGAGATGGATGAACTCCAGCGCACGTATGCCCATTACGGTATGACGGCGTTAATGGCCCCGGCAGTTCAAAAGGTCCTTGGCAGCATTGCCGATTTGGCTATCCGCGAAAGCTCGGAGAAAGGCGCGCGTGCAGGAGATCTCATGGAGACCCTGGAGTTGTTTTATCAACAGGGCCTTTTGAGCGATGCGCGGCTTGCGTCAAGTGCGAGCAAGTGATAGGCGCATGGATGAATTTAAGTAGACTACGTGATTTAAACAGGAGGAGACACACAGTGGCGAAATCGGAACGCAGAGTAGAGAAAAAGCAACCACAATACGGGTCGGATGTTGTTGTCG
This sequence comes from Binatia bacterium, assembly GCA_036378835.1. Taxonomy (GTDB): domain Bacteria; phylum Desulfobacterota; class Binatia; order UBA9968; family UBA9968; genus WHTF01. The sequence goes on from DASUVS010000369.1 coordinate 20,468, forward strand.
ACTTAATGAAAGCTCATGATATCGAGTACGCGGCGTTCAACCCGGGGGCGACCTTTCGTGGCATTCATGACTCCATCGTAAACTACGGTGGAAACTACAAGCCGGAAGTGATCTTTTGCTGCCATGAAGAATTTTCCGTGGCGATCGCTCATGGTTATGCCAAAGCGAAAGGCAAGCCGATGATCGCCATCGTCCACAACATGGTGGGTTTGCAACATGCGAGTATGGCAATCTTCAACGCCTGGATAGACCGGGTGCCGATCATTGTCTTGGGCGGCACCGGTCCAATGAACACCAAACGGCGACGGCCTCGTATCGATTGGATTCACACGGCGCTGGTGCAGGGCAACCAGGTCCGCGATTATGTGAAATGGGACGATCAACCCTATACGCTTGCCGATGTTCCGGATTCGTTTATCCGCGGCTATCGGATCGCCACGACGGAACCGATGGCGCCGGTTTATATTAATTACGACGCCGACATTCAGGAAGAGTCTGTTTCCGCGCCGGTCGAGTTGCCGGATATCAGCCGTTATGCGCCGCCAGCTCCGGTTCAGGCCAATCTGGCGCAGCTGAAACGGGCTGCCGAGCTATTAGTCAATGCTCAAATGCCTTTGATCATTGCAGATAGCTTAGGACGCAACCCACAAACGGTGCCCGCATTGGTGGAGCTCGCCGAACTCCTGGCGATTCCAGTGATCGATAAAGGCGCACGTTTTAATTTCCCAACCACCCATCCGTTGGATGCGACCGATGGGGCAAAAGATATCCTGTCCAAGGCCGATGTCATTTTGGCTTTGGATGTAGCTGATTTGTATGGGTCGCTTACGACCGTCAGCAAGCAAACGCGAGACTGCGTCTACGTGACCTCGCCGTCAGTAAAGATTATCACTATTTCGATGCACGACATGCTGGTGCGCTCGTGGGCCGGGGATTACCAGGCCTTGCAGCCCACCGATATTCCACTAACTGCCGATACTTCGGTGGCGGTGCCGGAGTTGACTCGCCTCTGCCGCGAACTTCTAGGCAATGATTCAAAGAGGAAGTCGACAATGGAGGCAAGACAGAAAGAACTGGCCGACAAGAGCAAGAGTCGGCGCGCGAAGTGGATGGCCGACGCGCAAGCCAAGGCTTCACTGCAAAACATCTCAACCGCTTTTCTCGCGTATGATCTAGGTGAAGTAATCAAAAAAGAGGACTGGGTGCTGGTGAACGGAACGTCAAATGGCTGGGCGCGCCGTTTATGGGACTTTACCAAACCAAACCAGTATCTCGGCGCTAGCGGCGGGGCCGGAGTCGGTTATGGCGCGAGCGCCGCGATCGGCGCAGCCTTGGCTCTGAAGGGAAGCGGCAAAGTCGCAGTCGATATTCAATCGGATGGTGATTTGCTGATGACTTCGAGTTGTCTCTGGACCGCGGCCAAACACAAAATTCCGTTGCTGATAGTGTTGCACAATAATCAGTCGTTTTACAATTCCGAAGAGCATGGGATCGAAGTGGCGAAGTTTCGCAATCGACCCGTCGAGAACGCCGGGATAGGAACTCACGTAGACGACCCGGAAGTTGATTATGCCAAAATGGCACAATCTTTCGGCGTGCACGCCGAAGGGCCGATCCGCCGAACCTCGGAATTGCGTCCGGCGATTGAGCGAGCGTTGAAATACGTAAAAGAGAGGCAACTGCCAGCGTTCGTGGACGTGGTTTCAGAGCCGCGATAGAGTTTCCGTAGTGAGCAATCTGTATCTTGCCTTCCGGGAAGCCATTGATTGCGCCGAAGATCAGATCGATCTCGGCCGCGCAGCTTTAGCGATCGCTACGCAGGAATATCCGGATCTTAAGATCGACGACTGCTTGTCCCAGCTTGATCAGTTGGGACAGGCAGTCGAGCTTAGAATGGGTGACGAGAAAAACCCCTATCGTATTATCGCCGCGCTCAATACAGTTCTCTTCAAAGAACAAGGTTTTCAAGGAAACCATTCTGAATACTACGACCCGAAGAATAGCTTTTTAAACGATGTCATCATCCGCAAGAAAGGCATTCCTATTAGTCTTTCGGTGATTTACATGGAAGTGGCGCGAAGGGTCGGATTAACGCTTGAAGGTGTAGGCTTCCCGGGTCATTTTCTGGTCAAGTACCACGAAGGCGATATCGAAATTCTGATCGATGTTTTCAACGATGGGGAAATTCGTGCTCGGGAAGATCTCGATCAAATGCTGCAGCAGCTTTATCGAGGTCAGGTGTCGTATCAACCCGGTTTTGTCGCCACTTTAGGCAAACGAGACATTTTGCGGCGGATGCTCAATAACCTGAAATGGATTTACCTGGAGAGAGGCGAACCGTTGAAAACCTTGTCGGTGCTTGATCAGTTGGTGATACTGGATCCGAGCGCCGCCAGCGAAATTCGCGACCGCGGGCTCTTGTATATCACCCTTGAATGTTATGCGCAGGCACTCGATGATCTGGAAAGCTACTTAAGATTAGCTCCTGGCGCCGAAGATGCGCCGATGATAAAAGCGCAGATCGAATCGGTAAGACATCGATACGTCCAGATTCAGTGACACGCAATTCTCTGCACCGGTTTTTTATCGTCTGGCGAATTCCTTGAAGTTTGCGGCGAAGGAAGTCGTTAACGAAAAATCCTGGATCATCGCCCGCGTAAGGCGCCATGGCCGGATGTGCCATAATTTCATCTGGCGCGCATTGTGAATCGTATGGCTCCAAATCCGCTGCAGTTCCTGACGGGAATAGACCACCCGATAATTGATCGCATCAAACTTAATCAACCGTAAACTGGCTCGCGAGGGCAATGAACCGCGTAGCCGTGTGTAAGCTTCCTGCCACTCGTTAACGCGATCCGTCAGGCGAACGTTGGCCTGTAGGTTGTGCATCTCATCGAGGCAACTTCGTGCCGCATCCGTTTCGGCGGAACGGATCTCCGGTATCTTGTTTCGTAGGTGTTCCCATTGCTTGAGAAAGCGGTTTAGATCGCTGCGATTGTAAAGAATTCTCGACGAAAGCTCTTCAAGAGGATCGAGCAACGCTCTGGCCCGGCCCGAAAGCGTTTCTCTTGCGCTACTGTAAACTTTTTGTAGCTCACCGATTCGTAGAGCTTGCCAGATGTCGGTTTGAATTTTTTGGATCTGCTCCACCCAGCGCTCCTCGGTGTCGCTTTTTTTCCTCGTTTGCAGCCAAACTTCTTCCATTTCTTTCAAGAACTTGGCCCAATTGACGAGCAGGCGCGAGATTTCTTTACTGCGCTTCCACGCATGAACCGTTATCGAATCGATCGCGTAGCCGGGCCGGCGCGCTTTGCGATCCTTGAGCCGGAAAAAACCGGCGACCATCGGGTGCTGTTTTTCGATTAAAGCGGCGTTCTTGTACCACAAGAAAATCGACATCAAATTCCAGTAGTTTCTCGGATTGTCGGTCCACCGGGAAAGGACCTTGATCATATTTTCTTTGCTGTAGAATGTTCTCCATGCCTTCTCATAACACTCCGTCCACTCTTCTTCGGTCATCAGCGGATGCTTGATGGTGGCGTGAAATGAGTCGCGCTTGTTGAAATCGGGGTCCATCCAATCACCCCGTTTTTTCATCTCTCGATGATCGTGCGACCCGGGCAGGGGAGTCAGCATAAAAAAGGAAGCCTGATCGGGGCCGACCTCGTCGATGAGAAAGCGAATGTCGTTAGGCACTTGCTGTTTTGAATCCCACGGCAGGCCGATGATATAGCCGGTGTGAACCACGACTCCCACCTGATGCCATTCTTGGATGATCTCGCGATACTCTTCAACTTTGTTTTGCTTTTTGCCTTCCGACGCCAAGTTTTGCGGATTGACGCTTTCCATGCCGATAAAGACCTGGGTGCAGCCCGCTTTCGCAGCGAGTGAAACGAAATCTTTCGGCTTTCTTGCCAGGTCAACTTGCATCATGAAGGTGACGTCGAGGCCTTCTTCACGGAGTTTGATAATCTCTTCGAAAGTTTCGCGCCAGAGTTTTTTGCGGGCGAAGTTATCGTCAGTGAAAAAATAAAAAGAAACCCCATGATCAAGGTAGTTGCGCCGCATCATGGCCGCAATACTTTGTGGGCTGCGTTCCCGCATCTTACGTCCTTGAACGTTGATGATCGTGCAGAAGCTGCAAGCGAACGGGCAGCCGCGTGAGGTGTCTGCCGTGCCAAAGCTTGGATAAGCAAAGTGCTCCATCGTTTTGGCGCTGGTTTTCGGCAGCGGCGAATCCTCGATGTCGACCAAACTCTGTAAGTCTTGCGCAAAGCTATAGAGCGGTTTGAGTTTACCTTCGAGAAAATCCGCTAGGATCATGTCCCACTTGCCTTCAACTTCGCCGGAAACCGCACATATGCCTTCACGAAATAATTCCTGCATGTCGGGTTCCTGTTCGCCCAACATGTTGACGGTTCCGCTGGTATGAAAGCCCCCGATGATGACTGTGATCCCCTCGGCGCGCAGAACCCGCGCCATATCGAGGGCTCGGGGAAATTGATTGGTTTGCACGCCAACCATACAGACCAGCAGCCGCGTGTGTGGTTCGCTACTCCAGCGAATGATTTTGTGCAAAGGAACTTTTTCCGCGGTCTCATCAAATGTGGTAACCTCGATTGGAAGTTCTCCGAACACACGACGCTGTTTAACATCTTCAGTCAAGCCATGGAGAACATTCAAGGTATTGCTTGGCAGGACGCCCTTCCAGAAGCGAATGACATAGCCATCATCGTCATATTTGGAGGGTTTGATCAAAACTATCCGAAATTTTTCAAATGATTTTTCCTGGTGGATCACACTGCCCTCCGCAAGCTTGTAACTTTTGCTGACATCTCTTATAGATAAATTAATAAAATCAAGCCTTTGCCAACTGTAACAACCACCCTATACCAAGTCAAGCTTTTTACCGAATTGGCGAGCTTGTAACAGCTTGCCGGCGCCACCCTCGATGATTCAACTGCTTCATGTTAGCAAAACTTATCCGCCGAATTCACCGGCTTTGATCGATATTACGGTAAGCATCGACAAAGGTCAGTTCGTGTTCCTCACCGGCCCTAGCGGCGCGGGAAAAACCACGCTGCTTAAGCTGCTGTTCCGTGAAGAGGAACCGAGCGAAGGACAAATTATGATCGATCATCAGAACGTCACTCGTTTGCGCACTCGTGGAGTTGCCCGGCTACGGAGGCGGATCGGACTCGTCTTTCAAGAATTCAGATTGTTACCGCGGCTCACCGTAATGGAAAATGTCGCGCTAGCGGCGCAAGTGGTGGGCGTTTCGCGCCGCGAGGCTCAGATCAAAGCTGTTCGCTTGCTCCGGGAGCTCGGATTGGAAAAACCACAAGCCAGACCATTGATGCTCTCAGCCGGCGAGCAGCAACGCGTCGCCATTGCACGAGCTCTGATCAATGAACCCAGATTGATATTGGCTGACGAGCCAACCGGAAATCTCGATCCGGCCCTTGCCGAGGAAATCATGCGGATATTTGTTAAATTGCGTGAAGCTGGAACCACTCTCATCGTCGCCAGTCATAATCTTGATCTGATTAAACGCTATGGCAGCAGAATTCTTTCACTGCGTCAGGGTCGCCTTGTCGATGATCTCGAGAGAGTTATGGAGGCGCACGCGTCGTGAGCTGGTCGCATTTCGGATTTGTCGCTCGTCGTGTGCGACATAGCTTATGGGAGCTGCTGTGGAGCCACATCCTGACTTCAGGGACAATGGCGATGTCACTATTCGTTTTCGGTGTTTTTATCCTAGTTCAAGAGAATCTTCAGCATCTGCTAAACGGCTGGGGAGATCAGATTCAGGTCAATACTTATCTTGAGAATAATGCCGGCACCGATCAAGTCGAAGCGATTATGGTTCGCATTCGAGCAATGCCTGAGGTTGAGAGCTTGCGCCATATCTCTAAAGAACAAGCCTGGAACGATTTCCAAACCGCTTTAGGGGCGCAGTCAGCGGTTTTAGAAGGCTTGCCTGAGGACGTGCTGCCGGAATCGTTTGAAATCACGCTGAAGCCAGCATATCGGGACCCGCCGCAAATCGAGAATTTCGCGGGTCGCCTCGGCAAAATCAACGGAATTGCGGCCGTGGAATACCCGCAACAATGGGTTGACCGGCTCAACCTGTTCGTGCTAGCGCTCCAATGGGCCAAGTGGGGATTAGGCGGTATCCTTTTCATCGCGACATTTTTTATCGTCGGCAGTACCGTTCGCCTGGCCTTGTTGGCGCGTAAGGACGAGATCGAAATCATGCAGTTCGTCGGTGCGTCCGAAGAACTGATCCGGGCGCCGTTCGTGGTCGAAGGCATGCTCCAGGGAACCGTCGGCGCGGGGCTTTCTCTACTCGGGTTATGGCTATTTTATGTATTATTGGAGAAATACTTGGTCGGCCAATTAGCTCTGTTCGAGCCCAAGATGCGCTTGCTATTCATTGATCCCGCCAGCATCACGATGATACTCGTTATCGGCTTGCTGCTCGGCGCGCTCGGCAGTCTATTTTCGCTCAGGAGGTTTCTTAAAACGTGGCGCGGCTAGCCGCTATGGGTGTATTCCTGGCTGCCGGTCTAGTAGCGGCGCTCGCGCATGCGGCCAGTGCCAGGCGTGATTTGGAAGGCATCCAGAAGAAAATCGAATCGGAAAAACGTGTTCTTTCCCAGGTGAACAAGAAGGAAGGATCGGTGATTCAGTCCCTAAGTCAGGTGGAGAGCGAGCTTGAACGAAAAACCAAGCAACTCAAGCAGTCGACGGCGAGACTGCAAGTAGTCGTGGCGGAAATGCAGAAGAAAGAAGCGGAGGCGCTGCGCATGCGTGAATCGCTGGAGCAGCGCAAAACCTATTTGGCCCGTCGCGCTGAGTCGCTTTATCGGTGGCAGCGAAGTGGCAGTCCGTTGGTGATTTTCAATGGTGATCTATCGTTAAGCTCTTTGCTCAAACGAAAATATTATTTGCAGCGCACCGTAGCCTTTGACCGGGAGATGGTACAATCGTTGACTGATCAGGCGGCCCACCAGGAAATGCTCGCGCAAGAACTGGCCCGGAAAAGACAAGACGTTGACAACCAGAGACGCGACTTAGCAGAGGTCAAGGAAGCAGTTCAAAAAGAGGCGCAAAAAAAGCGTGAGTTGCTCGCCAGCGTTAGAGAGGAGAAAGAATCGCGCCAGCGCGCGTTGAAAGATTTAGAGCAGGCTGCCGTACGCTTGCAAATAATGATCGAGGAACTTTCCAGGCGCTCGGCAGCCCAATCTAAGGAAGCTCCGGCCGCCGGTGGTTTGGAAAGCATGCGCGGAAAGCTCGATTGGCCGGTTAAAGGGCAAGTGCTTGGCAGCTTCGGTAAAACCAAACACCATGAGTTTGCAACCGAGGTCTTCCGTAAGGGATTGGAAATCGAAGCTCCCGTGGGGGAGGAGATTCGTGCTGTTGAAAAGGGGAAAGTGGTCTTCGCCGACCGATTCTCCGGATATGGCAAAATGTTGATTATCGATCACGGCGATCGTTATTACACGGTTTATGCTCATTTATCGGATTTTCTTAAAAAAAACGGAGATTTAGTTCGGCGTGGCGAAGCCGTAGCGCTGGTCGGCGATAGCGATTCACTGGCCGGCTCGAAACTTTATTTCGAGATGCGCAAAGACGGGAAATCGATCGACCCGGCACCCTGGTTTCGAAGATAATAGCTATTTCAAAACCGTTGATATAGTATTGCTTCACTAAAAACATGCCAGAACTGGCGAGGTGAGATCCTATGCGTTCGATGACCAAGCATGGTGTGAGTCTTTCAATTCTACTTATTGGAATTGCGCTGGGCTTCGTTTTAGCTGGGCAATGGGTGCCGAATGTATCGGCGGTGCCCCGGCAGGACTATGAAACCTTAGAAACCTTTACCAATATACTGTCCATCGTGAAGAAGAATTACGTTGAGGATGTCGATACCAAAAATCTTGTCAACGGCGCCATCAATGGCATGCTGACCTCGCTCGATCCTCACAGCGCCTATCTGACACCCGACCTCTATAAAGAACTTCAGATGGATACACAGGGAAGATTCGGCGGTCTTGGAATCGAGATCACTGTTAAAAATGGTGTGCTTACCGTGGTTTCACCGATTGAGGATACGCCCGCGTTTAAAGCCGGGGTCAAGCCCGGTGATATGATCTTCAAAATTGAGGATGATTTTACCAAGGACATGACACTGATCGATGCGGTCAAAAAAATGCGTGGTCCGAAAGGCAGCAAAATCAATCTTTCGATCAAACGGGAAGGAATTCCGGAACTGATCAATCTAAGCTTGACCCGCGATACCATTCGGGTTCAAAGCGTTCGTAGCCGAACTTTAGAGCCGGGGTATGGCTATATCCGTCTGGCGCAGTTCCAAGAGCGCAGTGATCGTGATCTCCAAAGGGCGTTGGAGAAAATGGCGGCGGAAAAAGGCGGATTGAAGGGGCTCGTTTTAGACCTACGAAACAATCCCGGCGGTTTACTGACGCAAGCGGTACGGATCTCCGACATTTTTTTGGATTCGGGTTTGATCGTTTATACCGATGGGCGCATCGAATCCCAAAAGCAGAAATTTTTCGCCCAGAAAGACGCTTCCTCGATGGACTTTCCGCTGGTCGTACTGGTAAACGGTGGTAGTGCCAGCGCGTCCGAAATCGTCGCCGGTGCTTTGCAGGATCACAAGCGCGCGGTGGTTTTGGGGACAAAAACCTTTGGAAAGGGTTCGGTTCAGACCATTCTGCCTTTGGACGATAACTCGGCGCTACGACTTACTACGGCGCGTTACTTCACTCCCAACGGGCGATCTATACAGGCCACTGGAATCGTTCCCGATATCACCGTTGAGAGCACGCCGCAGCAGGACGGGAAGCTCGACGAGCGCAAGAGGCCGAGCCTGCGAGAGGAAAACTTGCCTGGCCATCTGCAAAACCCGCAGCAGAACCCTTCCCCGCAAGAGCAACTCGACCAAGAGCGCGAAAAACAGATCCCGTCTTCGGCTCCGACCGGAGATGAAACCATCGACAATGACGCTCAACTAAAGCGCGCTCTTGATCTACTAAAGAGCTGGGATGTGTTCAAACAAGTCGTGCAGAAAAAGGCCGCATAGATTTGTTGGTTATACTGAGTGTGAATTAGCCCTCTCCGGAGGGCTAATTTGTTTATGGAACTAGATCGTGATCAGGAAAGAAGCCGATTTACCGCTATTTACCTCAACGCCTAAATATCTCACCGTCAGTCAGCTCAATCAGCTGGTTCGGGTGACCTTGGAAACTCGCTTGGATGCTGTTTGGGTGCTTGGCGAGATATCTAACTTTCGTGTCCCTCCTTCGGGCCACTGCTACTTCACGCTCAAGGATAACAACAGCCAGATCTCGGCGGTGCTGTTTCGACGACAAGGTCAGAACCTAGCATTTGTGCCGGAGAACGGCATGCAAGTTTTATGTTTTGCCCGAGTCAGTCTTTACACAGCGCGCGGAGACTTGCAGATCTATGTCGAATCTCTCGAGCCTCGAGGCCAAGGCGCGCTTTACCTCGCGTTCGAGCAACTTAAAAAAAAATTGGCTCAGGAAGGCTTGTTTGCTGCCGAGCGCAAACGGCCTTTGCCTTTCTTACCCGATACCATCGGAATCGTGACGTCGGACACCGGTGCGGCGTTGCACGACATGCTGAGAATCATCCGGGATCGTTATGCTGATCGGCGCGTCATCGTCCGGCCGGTCAAGGTTCAAGGTAGCGGATCGGCTAAAGAGATTGCCGCCGCCATTTCGGATCTTTGTACGACCGGTGTCCAGGTTATGATAGTCGGGCGGGGTGGCGGCTCCCTGGAAGATCTCTGGGCTTTCAACGAAGAAGTCGTTGCGCGGGCTATTTTTGCCTGTTCGGTGCCGGTGATCTCCGCCGTCGGTCATGAAGTTGATTTTACGATCGCCGACTTTGTCGCCGATCAGCGCGCGCCGACGCCGACTGCTGCCGCGGAAATGGTTGTGCCGTTTAAACAGGATTTGTTGGCACAGTTGCAACTGATCGAGAACCAATTGCTTCGATGTATGCAAAGTGAAATAGACAACGGGCATGAAATCTGCCGCGGGCTGGTCAAGAGATTGCTAGATCCCGGGCGCAAGTTGCGCGAAAAGCAACAACATCTCGATGATCTTTCGTTAGATCTGCAGCGCCGTTTCAGGGGTCGACTGAATCAGTTCAAAGAACAGCTCGGCCATGAAGGCAGCCGCTTGAATGCGCTGAGTCCACTGGCTGTCCTAGATCGCGGCTACAGTATCACGCACAAGATGCCCGATGAAGTAATCGTCAAGAGTGCTGATTCGTTGGACGTCGGTGACATGGTTCGGATTACCCTGGCTCAGGGCAAAGCGGATTGTCGTGTTGAAGGCAAAGAGAGATGAGCATCCTTGTGCTTCTACTATGCTTCCTAGATTCGGCTATCTATGCCGCGGAACCCTTCGCGCTAAGTTGGCCGTCTCGACTCGAAATCCCGCGAGGTGAAATCGCCGAATTGAAGGTTTATGGCGAACGGCTATCGTCGGTTGAAGGACAGTGGGGGGCAGAGAATCTTCCGTTCTATGCAGTCGCACCAGGATCGTTTGTAGCGATGATCGGTGTCGATTTGGAAGCCAAACCGGGAGTGTCTAAAATCACCCTGACCGCGACGAACGATGCCGGCAGGCAGCGACAGGCGGAAACGATCGTGCAGACGCTGTCAAAGCCCTTTCGGCAGGAGTCGTTTACCGTGGCTCCAGGATTCGATCAGTTAAGCCCGCAGGCGCTCGAGCTCATTCGTATCGAGCGGGCAGACTTTGCGTTGGCATTCTCGACGCCGGCCGCCCAACGTCTCTGGGAAGCTCCTTTCATCCGGCCGGTGCCCCAGGAATCCTCTTCGTCGTTTGGCTATCGCCGTATCATCAACGGAAAACCGCGAGCGCCTCATACCGGAGCGGATCTGCGAGCTCCCATCGGTACCGAAGTCCTGGCTGCCAATCACGGCCGAGTCGTCCTGGTCGGCAACTATTTCTTCGCCGGCCAAAGCATCGTTCTGGATCATGGCGGCGGCCTCTACACGATGTATTTTCATTTATCCGACTTCAAAGTTGATGCGGGAGCGTTGGTGCGCCGTGGCGATGTGATTGCTTTGTCGGGGATGAGCGGACGAGTGACGGGTCCGCACTTACATTGGGCTGCGCGGTTGGGGAATGCTCGGGTCGACCCCATGGAATTGATCCAGAAGATTTCGAGCGGGCCATCGCAACAACCAGGAAGCGCCACGGGAAGTTAAATCAGATGGAGCATGGTGTGGTAAAAAAAGAATCGCAAGAATTGAAATTCGAAGAGGCCATCGCAAATCTAGAGCAGGTTGTCGAGCAATTGGAATCCGGCGACCTTTCGCTGGAGGATTCACTGGCGGTTTTCGAAAAGGGCGTGGGACTGGTGCGCTACTGTAATCAAAGGTTGAGCGAAGTCGAAAAAAAAGTGGAGTTGCTGGTAAAGGACAAAGACGGCCAATTGCAGCTCAAACCGTTCGGGAACCCGGCGGCGGATTCGGAATCAGACCAGTGATTCCGATCGCTTCAACCATTACAGAAGCACCTCGATACCCAGAATTCTAAGCTGACAGCTGCCTTACTTTCTCTTCACAGCAGCGGATCAACTCATTGTCGGACGCAAAGCTTTCACGCTTGAGCGGCTCGCTAAACCGCACATGAGCCTTCCAAGTTTTACCCGAGCTGTAGTGTAGACCGGTAGGGATAATCGGCAGTGATATGCCGAGGCGACGCTCTGCGGCGCATGCGATGGCGAAGAATCCGCGCTTGAACGGTAAAAAGCCGTGTTTATCCATCTTTGGCGTATAAGATGGATCGATGTTCGGATATCCTTCAGGAAAGATCACGAGTAAGCGGTGATCCACGAGCAGCTGCACCGATTCTCGAAACGCCCGACGCTGATATCGCTGCGTATCGTCAAGTGAAAAGGAAGGTGACCGGCCGCGGTCATTTTTATGTTGCAACGCGTCGGCTCTGAGAACCACAGGCCATCGCGCCAGGCGCGTTAGCTGTGTCATCACCGAATGAATAGCCGCGTTTTGAGTCCAATCCAAGGCTACCACAATGTGGAATTGACGCGGCAGGGCGGCGAAGAGCGCCAAACCATCGTAAAAATGATGATAGTGTCGGACGACGATAATCGCAGGTCCGGTGGCGGGGATGTGGTCGAGACCTGAAGAGATCGTCTCAAGACGGCCGAATGCGACGGCACGGGCGATAATCCGCATCGACTTTGCTGTTGCAATCTCGGCTAAAGATCCGGAGTGGGAGGTCATGAATCTCTGCGACAGGAAATGTTAGCAGGTTCCCTCTGGCTCTAAGATTCCCGCGCTTCTGCGGACATAAGAACGGCCACGCCAGCTGAGTTTTCTTGAGAGTGCACTTTGAATGAGCCGAACGGCGACGGCAAAGTCACAGACCGGCGATAACCAGTATGTCCAGGGCCGCCGATTATAGGCTCTAGCGGTGCCGAACAAAACTCCCGTTCTGAAGATTAACAGCAGCGCATTTAAGGCGAGAAACAATTTCGACGCTCCTGCGTTCGGAGCGAAAATCAACATCGGCAGCGGCAGGCCTTGAACAAAAAACACTTCAAGTAGTCCGATGGTCTGCCGCCAACCGAAGTACTGATCGCGCATCGGCAGCGACCTTGGCCAATTCTCCCATGCTTCACGCCAATTGCCGTACATAAATACTTCCGCCAGCCCATGGGTTTCGTAGAAGCCTACCGCCTCGCCGCGCTCGACTAATCGACGAACGATCGTAATATCCTCACAAAGAGATGACCGAGCGGCTGAAAAAGCTTGTGCCTTCAATAGAGTCTCCCTGGGGCTAAAAAAACACTGTCCATTGGCTTGTACTTGATCGATATTTCGATAAGCGCGGCCGGGTTGTCCGAAACGGTAAACTAAAGTCGTCAGCAACGAAGGGTGAACCAGAGCTTCCGATGGCCCGGATAAGTGCTGACGGGTGGCTACCGAAAATGTCGAGACTCCTGTGCTCGCCGCATGGCTTATCAAGGAGCGAGAGAGTTTAGCAGAGACGCGCACGTCTGCATCAATACAAAGAATCCATCGATTTGCCGGATTCGAGCGAGCGAGACCGACCTGAAGATTCCAGGCTTTGCCTGTCCACTGAGGGTCAGCGGGGCCGGCATCGATCCATCGCACGCGATCATCGCGCGACTGATAAATCTCAGCAATGGCTCGGGTCCCATCGAGGGATCCGCCATCAATTACTAAGATCTCGGCCACTTCATTGGGTTGAGCGATGAGGGATTCCAGGCAATTTGCGATGCGCGTTGCTTCGTTGAGGACTGGTAGGAGTATAGTGATGCGCGCCGATGAGGGCTGGTCGGATGTTTCAACAAGCCTGCCTTGCGAAGTTTTCGCCATGCGAAAAAATACTCGCGCTGCAAGTATCGTCTGCAATAAGCCAAGCAACAAAAACAATTGAGTTCCTACTAATCTTTCTGCGTCGACTGGCGGGGCGAGCCCCGCAAGGTTTCGCAAATACTGTCCTGTGGGATAGCGATGATCGTAAACCGGCTTTGTGCGGGATCGGGAACGATTTCCGGAGAGCGGTTCAAGAACCCCGGCCAAGCGCCAAGGACTCGGTGTTCAAAGCTGCGGACCTCAATACTGCCCTCGACTCTTCCTCGGGTGGTGATTCGGCCATTGAGAATCGAGTGACCTCGTTGGACGATATACAACTCGCCGTCGGGCAGTAGCGGCACGGATATCTTCAGGGTGGCACCCGGATGCCCATCACCATCCCAATCGTAAACCGCCGGATCGTCTAATTTTGTCGGGAGATTCGCTTCGCTCGAACTCGGCTTGTAGCCGATTCGTTCGACTCCTAGATCCGCTCGATAGCGCCATCCTTGACCGTCCTTCTCAACTTGGATGGGATAGGTGTGCTTGGCCAATGCGGCAACGAACTTGTCGGGAAATACCATCTTGATCATCGCGGAATCTTGGAGCACATGGAAGTCGCATACTTCGTGACGCTGCAGTAACCCAGTGCGATCGCTTCTAACCTCTATTAATGAAACCGACCTGGAAGCGGATTTGGACATGCCGAAAAACGGCAAGCGTGTCACGGATGCCAGAATCATTTCCAGACGATACATGCCGGGTGGTAGGGGATTGTCGTCTTGTGCCGCGGAAACCCCGCTCAAAAACATCAAGCTGCTTAGTAACACCAAGCATCGGCCAATGAACCGTCGGGCTGTTTTCATCCTGTCTTTTGGAGCCGTGTTCGTAACGCTGTCCTGCCCCAGAGGAGTCATTTCGACTTGCAGCCGATCGAAATTCGATGCGCTAACCTGTCGATTCGTTCAGGTGGATGTTCCTTTAATAAACAGATGAGTCAGATTGAAGTCCCGACCCGAACGACAGCCCAATTCCACGGACATGGTTATTGAGGAACATTGCGCGCTTAAATTGAAACTTACAAACCGTTACCGAGTCTTTTTTAATCCCGCGGATTAAAGATCGTTTTCAAAGCGCTGTGACGGTATTTGAAGATTCGATCCAGATCCGGCGCGACAAAAAATCGATTTACCAAGGTGCCGCCGAAAACTGAGTATTGAACGTTATCGTTAACGAGAGTGCCGCCCTGGTGCTCAAAAAAACTATGTTCATGCTCCCAAAAAAGATAAGGGCCTTTAGTCTGCCGGTCGATAAATCCGTGCGGCGGATTCCAAGCGCTGATCTCACTTTGCCATTTAATCGGCACGCCGTGAATGCGCAAGCGGTACTCCAGCCGTGCTCCTGCTCGCATTATTGGCGGGACTTCGGCAATGATCTCGAACCGGAGCCAGCCGGGCGTGAGCCGTTCAAGATTACTCGGGTCGGCGAAAAACTTAAAAATCTCAGAGCGAGGTTGAGGCAGCCACAGCTCGGTTCTTAGGTGATAGATTTTCATGCCGTTCTCAAGGCAGGGTCGATCAAACGTCGTCGTGGCGCGGGCAAATCGACGGTAGACTCTCGAATCGCAACGGTTGAATCTCACTCTGGCTTTCTCAACGCCGCGACCTTTTTTTCCTCCCGGTTTAGGTCTATTTACCTCGAATGTTTCTTAACGGCAGACCTCCATGTTGACTATCAAATACATTTATCAATTCAAAGTCAACTATACTTGACTTTATAGGCAAGAAATGTTGAGAGTAATCGAGATGAAAATTGTAATCACGGGAGCCTCCGGCTTCATCGGATCTCGTCTGGCCGATCATCTCTGGAGGCAGCGTCATCAGCTCATTTTACTCAGCCGCCACCCTCCTCGGGAGTTAAATGTCACTCAGCACGAGTGGGTTTCATGGATTCCCGGCGTATCCGGTGAATGGGTAGAGGCCATCGATGGTGTGGATGGCGTAATCAATCTCGCAGGAGAACCTATCGCGGCCAAAAGATGGAGCGATGTGCAGAAGGAGAAAATCAGGTTTAGCCGGGTTGAGACCACGAAGGCTTTGGTTAACGCAATCGCCAACACCAAACAGAAACCAAAATTTCTCATCAACTCCTCTGCGGTAGGTTATTACGGTGGCCGCGGTGATGAAATCGTTACCGAAGAAACTGCCCCGGGCAGTGATTATTTAGCGCGAGTCTGTGTTGATTGGGAAAAAGAGGCCAGAAAGGCCGAATCGTTTGGTACTCGGGTCGCGCTGGTTAGAACAGGGATCGTCTTGGATAAAGGCCAGGGAGCGCTGGCAAAAATGGTCGTGCCGTTTAAATATTTTGTCGGCGGCCCCCTGGGGTCCGGTCATCAATGGATGCCCTGGATTCATATTGAAGACCAAGTTGGCTTACTGTTGTTTCTAATAGAAAACCAAAACGCTCGGGGCCCTTTCAACGCGTCGGCTCCAAATCCGGTAACCATGACGGAATTTTGCAAAACAATCGGCACCGTTCTCAACCGACCCTCGTGGGCGACTGTCCCCGCTGGCATATTAACTCTGGCGATCGGCGAGATGGCCGAGATGCTGCTGAACGGCCAACGTGCCGTGCCTCAGGCTGCCGCGAAGCTCGGTTTTGAATTCAAGTATGGCAATCTGTTGCCGGCTCTGGAGTCCCTGCATCTATGAAACGCTGATGAGCGCGATAAACGATTATCAAACTGGCCAACGACAGCGACTTTATGTTCGGGACCTTCTAAACGGTGATGACGAGGCTGCTTTTCAGGTCATCCATCGGATGCTGCTTGCGCGCCGTTCGCTCGGCGATGTTTATTTAAGTTTGATCACTCCCGCCTTGACCGAGATAGGTCAACTTTGGTGTGATGGAGAGATCGGCGTGGGGCTGGAAAAACTTGCCTCTCATCTTGTGCTTAAACATATGGACCGGTTGCGCGGCATGCACACGAGCGAGAGGCAACGATTACCGCAACGTATCTTGGTTGCATGTGTAGAAGGGGAACTTCATTGCATCGGCGCCCGGATGGTGGCGGATTTGTTGGACATTGAAGGATGGCCGGTGGACTTTCTCGGAGCCGACGTTCCCACGGCTTCATTGATCGACATAATTAAAATTCGCCGGCCGCACTTAGTGGCACTTTCGGTTAGGACATCGAGCGGTCTCGATCATGCCCGCCATGTGGTAGGAGAATTCAAGACGATGGCGGATGCGCCAAAGATTCTTTTGGGCGGCCAGGCGATGGCACGGAATGAGTCGCCGTCAGACGCAACCTGCGCAGTTGCTCGTAACGCCCTTGAAGGAGTGCAGCTTGCTGGCAAGCTGCTGAACGCGGGGCGGCCTAAAGCTGTGTTGAAAGAATACCTGATCGGATTGGGTCGCCGAGTGCGCGACTTGCGCAACAAAAAGGGCTGGACCCAAGAGCAATTAGCCGAATCAGCGCGCCTTACGCGTGTTTCCATCGTTGCTATCGAAGGCGGAAAACAGAACATTTCAATGGATGTGATACTGCGTCTGGCGAATTCATTGGCGACTTCGCCGGAAGATCTACTATCCAGTCACCGTATCTTACGGTCTTAGGGGGAGCAATTCTTGAAGAACTTAAGCCTCAATTTGTCGAACGAGGTGCCGGCTGGCCGGATTTTCTTGGAGCAGGCAAAAAATCTTGAGCATCGGAGTATAGTTCGAGAAGGACTCGGCAGCATGCTGCCGGAGCCTGAACGCATGACGCAACTGCTCGGTTTGGATGACCCCTCGATCGTCCTGGATGTTCTTCGTACGGGGCTGCTCGATCCTCTGGCAGAAGCGACTTCGACCCGGGGTAAACGCATACGAGGACAGCTGGTGACGTTGGGCTACCGGCTCCTCACCGACACTCCAGCATCGCTTCTTGCCGCCAAGCAATGCGGCTGGTGCGCCGCTGTAGTCGAAATGATTCATACAGGATCCCTGGTTATTGACGATATCGAGGATGGCAGCAGCGTGCGCCGCGGCCGTCCGGCGCTGCATCTACAATTTGGTATCCCCATCGCCCTTAATGCAGGCAACTGGCTCTACTTTTGGCCCTTCGAGTTGCTTCGGGAAACCGAACTGCCCGTGGATACGATTCGATACCTTTATGAGCATTGTCATCGAACTCTGCTGCGCGCCCACTTTGGGCAGGCGATTGATTTAGGCGCCCCGCTTAGCTCCTTGCCTCAGCACCGCGTTGCCCCAGTTTGCCTGACATCCATGAAACTCAAGACCGGCGCATTGATGGGCTTCGCCAGCATTTTGGGCGGCGCGATTGCGCGAGCATCAGAAAGTGTCTTGTCGATTCTCGATCAGTTCGGGCGGGATCTCGGCGTCTCACTGCAGATGTTCGATGATTTGGGCAATCTTATCGGGAAATGCGAACCAGCCAAGCGGTATGAAGATCTTAGTTTATCTCGACCGTCATGGGTTTGGGCATGCGCCGCAGAGAGCAGCACCGCCAGAGCGTATGGAGAGTTCTGTATCGCAGTCGGCAGTTTACCGGATACGCATAAACTTGAGTCATGGTCCGAAGCGCATAACCTTGTAGAACGCGTCCGTGCCTGTGCCCATGGATATTTGGATGACGCGTTTCGGCAGCTAAAAGAGCGCCTTGACAGCGCCAACGTACGCTGGTCGAAGCGTGCTTTCGAAGATCTGCGAGAACTCGGTGAGGAGATCACGGTTGCATATGGATAAAGTCTCTGCGGCTATCATTGGAAGCGGTTTCGGCGGGCTCGCCCTAGCCATCCGCTTGCAAGCAGCCGGTTGTCGCACGGTAATTTTTGAAAAGCGCGACCAGCCAGGGGGACGGGCGTATGTTTATCGAGACCAGGGCTTTACGTTCGATGCCGGACCGACAGTGATTACAGCTCCTGATTGTTTAGAAGAGCTTTTTACCTTGGCAGGAAGATCGATGGCTGATTATGTCACGTTGCTGCCGGTCAAACCCTTTTATCGTTTATTTTGGCAGGACGGTTTTAGTTTCGATTATTCGGCCGACCTGGCCGATGTCGAGCGGCAGATCGCCATCAAAGCACCGGGGGATCTGCACGGTTACAAGAGTTTTCTTAAATATTCGGAAAAGGTTTTCGAACAAGGATATGTCAAGCTGGCGCACGTACCATTTCTGGATTGGTCGAGTATGGCGAAGGTAGCGCCGCAACTGCTCCGGCTCAAAGCTTATCGATCGGTGTATAGTATTGTCGCTAAGTTTATTCGAGATCCGCATCTTCGACAGCTTTTTAGCTTCCATCCTCTACTCGTCGGCGGCAATCCGTTTACCACCACATCGATCTATACGTTGATCCATTGTTTAGAACGGAAATGGGGTGTGTTTTTCCCCAAAGGCGGAACCGGCGCACTCGTGCAGGGAATGCTGAAGCTGTTTCAGGAATTGGGCGGAAGAATTCGATTGCAGTCGGAGGTGTCCGAGATTCTAACCCGCGGCAATCGGGTAGTGGGGATCACGACCAAAACCGGCGAGACACACGAGTGTGATTTAGTAGCCAGTAACGCCGATGTGGTTCATACCTACGATCGCCTTCTGCGTCGCGAGCCGAAAGCACGCCGCATGGGCAAAAGATTGGCCAAGATGTCTTACAGCATGTCGTTGTTTCTGATTTACTTCGGTACTCGCCGCCAATATCCAAACCTGCAACACCACAACATCATCTTTGGACCGCGTTACCGGGAGCTTCTGAAGGACATCTTCGGTCGCGGCCGGTTGGCAGATGACTTCTCGCTTTATCTGCATGCGCCAACCCGATCCGATCCTTCGCTGGCGCCACCGGGTTGCGAAGCCTTTTATGTGCTATCACCCGTGCCGCATTTGGGTAAGCTGTCGGTGGACTGGAGCGTGGAAGGGCCGCGTTATGCCGAGCGAATCCTGGACTATCTTGAGCGGCGTTACACTCCCAACCTGCGCAACGAAATTGTCACGCAGCGGATTTTTACGCCCCAGGATTTTCATTCGGAGCTGAATGCCCATTTGGGGTCGGCGTTTTCACTCGAACCGCGCTTGATGCAGAGCGCGTACTTTCGGGTTAAGAATCGCGATGCAAATCTCACGGGTTTGTATCTCGTCGGGGCCGGGACGCATCCGGGAGCAGGAATCCCCGGTGTGGTAAACTCGGCCAAAGCCACTGCCGGGCTTATTATGGATGACATTAAGAAAGCGGTGGTAATGCGCAGTTCCAGCCAGACGCAGAGACTATCCTATGCCTGAGGCGATGTCGCCCAAAGTCAAAGCGGCATTGGAAGAATGCCGCTGGATGATCACGAAAGGTTCGAAAAGTTTTTCGCTCGCGGCGCGGCTTTTTGACTCCGACACTAGGGATGCGGCATTTTTTCTTTACGGCTGGTGTCGCTATTGTGATGATCAGGTGGACCGGGCGGGAATGGCGGAGAGCCGCGAACAACTTGAACGGCGCCTAGCCAAGCTCTCTGAGGCTACCCGGTCCGTGTTTTCCGGCGCTGCACAGGAGCAAGCGGTCTTTATCGCGATGCAGTACATCGTCCAACGTTATTCGATTCCCGCGCATTATGCGCTGGAACTGATCGAAGGAATGGCGATGGATGCTCGCGGCACCCGCTACCAGACGTTCAAGGATCTTTCGCTTTACTGTTACCGAGTCGCGGGAACCGTGGGATTGATGATGTCTCATGTGATGGGGTTGCGCGACGAACAGGCGCTCAAGCACGCAGCAGACCTCGGAATTGCGATGCAGCTTACCAACATCGCCCGGGATATTACCGAAGACGCGTCGATGGGTAGAATCTATCTGCCTCTGGAATGGTTAAAAGAAGCGGATATAGCGCCGGAAGAGATCGCCGCGGTAAAAAATCGACCAAAGCTGGCGCTGGTCACGAAGCGGCTCCTTCAAGAAGCGCAGCGGTATTATCTTTCAGGGGATGACGGCTTGTGGCACCTATCGTTTCGCTCGGCGTGCGCTGTGGCGGCGGCGCGCCATGTTTATGCCGAGATCGGTTCGCTTCTCCTGGATAAAGGGCCCTCGGCTTGGGACCAGCGCAGCTATATTACATTCGCGCGCAAACTTTGGGTCATACTCTGCGGGGTGCTCCACGTCATCGCTTCCATGCCGGCGCGATTGATGCGGCCATGGTCTGCCGCGCCAATTCATAAGGTCTGGCGGCAGTCGGAGCTCCGGTGATCCGGGAAAAATTCAATTCATAGCAGGAGATTGCCCAATGCATTATATCCCCTGGCTGTTTCTGATCGTTCAAGGCGCAATCGTCGTTGCGAGTTTGCTAGGCTACGGTATCTTCACTTCTCGTCCTGAGCTTCTGATACAAATCGATCCGGGCGCACGTTTTTTTACCTGGGCTTTTTACGGATTTGCCGTTGGCAATATGCTCTTCGGCGGTCTTGCGGTGGTGGCAGAAGCGGTTTTGCGTGACCGGACGAACGCTCTGTGGGCCTTTGCCTCGATCTATTTCGTCAGTCTCGCCAGCGAATTGCTTGGCACTACCTACGGAATCCCATTTGGCGCGTATTCCTATACCGCGCTGCTCGGAGTTAAGTGGTTCGATCGCGTCCCCCTCTTGATTCCGTTGAGCTGGTTTACAATGAGTTGGGCATGCTGGGTAATTGCGCGGCAGCGCAGCGCCGCACTGTCTGCCGTCGTTCTCGCCACGGCTCTCCTGGTCGCATGGGATTTTTTGCTCGATCCGGCGATGAGCAAAGTCACCAGTTACTGGATTTGGGGACAAAGCGGCACCTACTACGGCATGCCCTGGATGAACTTGCTCGGCTGGGGCATTACCGGGTTGGTGCTATTCGTCATACTCTGCAAAATTGCGCCGGCGCCGCATACCGAACGCAGATTTGCAATTTGGGTATATATGATCAATCTCGCTTTGCCGCTCGGATTTTGTGTGTTGAATCAGTATTGGTTGGCGGTTTTCACGGGCGTGGGCACTATTGCGATTGCGCTTATTGTATTCGGCAAGAAGGGGAGCATTTTGGCAGCGGGCGAAATGGAAGATCTCTCTCCTTCCGGACGGGCGGGGGCCTTGTCTTCGCAGCGAGAATAACGGCGGATTTGCAATTGAAGAACGGGTGTTCTCAGGGTAAATTGTAGGATATTTTGCTTTTTATATCGTTAGTCAGCTTAATTGAGCTCGCTCACCGCCTATGCGTCCATGAGGATCGGCCCGGTGATTCCGTCTGAACTGAGCGATTATCTTCAAAGGCAGCGGACCGCGATTGATCGTGCTCTCGAGCAGTTTCTGAAAGTCTATGGGGGACAGACCCAAGCGATTCTGAAAGCCATGCGTTATGGGCTGTTTCCCGGCGGTAAACGCATTCGCCCGATCCTCACATTAACAGCCGGAGAAATGTTCGGCGCTAAACAGAAGGAGCTTATGCCGTTTGCCTGCGCCGTGGAATTGATTCACGCTTATTCCATCATTCATGATGATTTGCCGGCAATGGATAATGACGACGTGCGCCGCGGCGAACCTACCGCCCATAAAGTCTTCGGCGAAGGTATGGCTTTGCTGGCCGGAGATGGTTTGCTCACCGAGGCCTTTCATTTGATCTCCGGTCCAGAAGTCAGGCGATTGCCCGCCGAGTTGGTTTTGCGGCTAATCCACGAATTGTCACACGCCGCTGGAATCGCAGGCTTGGTCGGTGGCCAAGCAGCGGACTTGGAATCGGAAAACAAAGATGTCGATCTTGCAACGGTCGAATATATCCATGTCCGCAAGACCGGCGCTCTGATTCTCGCCGCGCTTCGCACCGGCGCCCAAATCGCGGGTGCAAAGACGGGTGACCTGCGAAAGCTTTCCAAATTCGGCGAGTATTTAGGATTGGCCTTTCAAATTGCTGACGACGTTCTCGACAACATCGGAGAGACGCTGGCTGGCGAGGGGGCTGAGTCGGGTCGCAACGAGTTAAAGAAGGCGACCTATCCATCCGTCGTGGGAATTGTTCAAGCGACCGAACGCTTGCACGAGCTGTTAAGATTGTGCAACCGGGAACTGGTTTCATTCGGAGAGAGCGCGGAGCCGCTTAGGGCGATCGCAAAAGACATCATTTCACGGGCTGTCCAGGACCGAGGGAGAACAGCAGAGGAGAGTATTTCATAGATGGCTAACTTGCTTGACGGTGTCGAGTACCCCAAAGACATTCGGAGAATGACGCTTGATGAACTCAACGAACTCGCAGCCGAAATACGTCAAGAAGTGATCTCGGTTGTGTCAGAAGTGGGTGGACACTTCGCTTCGACTCTCGGCGCCGTGGAGCTTACTCTTGCGCTTCATTACGTATTCAACACACCCGAAGATCGGATAGTTTGGGACACGGGGCATCAGGCGTATGCGCACAAGCTCCTATGCGGGCGCCGCAACCGTCTGTCAACGATCCGCCAATTTGGCGGCCTCAGCGGTTTTTTGAGCCGGGATGAAAGCGAGTACGACGTTTTTGGCGCCGGCCACGCCGGTACTTCAATTTCGGCGGCGCTAGGGATGGTCGAGGCAAAGACGCTCGAGTCTTCTTCTCGCAAGGTGGTTGCGGTGATCAGCGATGGCGGCTTGAGCGCCGGACTGACTTACGAAGGCTTAAACCAGGCCGGGCATTTGGAGAAGGATCTGATCGTGGTTCTCAACGATAACGCCATCTTTATCGATCCACGGGTCGGCGCGGTGTCATCCTTTCTGAGCAAGCAATTTACTACCGATGTTGCCCTCCGGTTGCAGAAAAATCTTTCCGCCCTGTTACGAACATTGCCTAAGGGTGAAAATCTGTTTCATCTGGCGCGCAAGGTTAAGGAGTCTTTTCTCGGTTTAGTGACGCCGGGATTTCTCTTCGAGAGCCTTGGTTTCCAGTATGTCGGTCCCATCGATGGTCACAATATCGAAGAAATGATCGCGACTCTGGAAAATGTTAAGAAGATAGAGAAACCAACTCTAGTCCATGTCGTGACCACTAAAGGGAAAGGCTACCCGCCTGCTGAAAAAGAACCGGTAAAATTTCATGGTGTCACTCCTTTTCACGTTCTTACGGGAAAACCGAAAAAAGGCAAAGGTCCGATTCCAACGTACACGGACATCTTCGGCGAAGCGTTGATCCGGCTGGCCAAGGAAAATCCCAAAGTTATCGGCATTACCGCAGCGATGGGGAGCGGGACAGGAATCGATAAACTTGCGCGCGAGCTTCCGAATAAGTCTTACGACGTCGGCATTGCCGAGCAGCATGCCGTTACTTTTGCGGCGGGCCTGGCGACCGAGGGATTCGTGCCGGTCGTGGCGATCTATTCAACCTTTCTGCAAAGAGGATATGACGAGATCTTGCACGACGTCTGCTTACAAAATTTGCACGTCGTCTTTGCTCTCGATCGCGGCGGCCTCGTCGGCGCGGATGGTCCGACGCATCACGGTGTTTTCGATTTTGCTTATATGCGGTCAATTCCAAACATCGTCATCATGGCGCCGAAGGATGAGAATGAGCTGCAACATATGCTAAAAACCGCGGTCGACTATTCAGGGCCTATTTCGATTCGTTATCCGAGAGGGGAGGGTTGCGGCGTTGAAATGGATGCGCAGATGAAAAATCTAGAAGTCGGCAGGGCGGAATTGCTCAGGCACGGAACCGATGTGGTGATCGCCGCCATTGGCCAGACCGTCATGCCGGCGTTGCGAGCTGCCCAGGACCTGGTTCCTCTAGGAATCGACGCGGCCGTGGTCAACGCCCGGTTTGTCAAGCCGCTCGATCGAGAGCTGTTCCGAGATTTGCTGTTGCGTGCTCCTCGTTTAATCACGGTAGAAGACCATACGGTGGTCGGTGGTTTCGGCAGCGCTCTCTTGGAATTTATGGCTGAAGAAGGGATCACCGGGGTGGAAGTTAGGCGATTGGGCGTGCCCGATCGTTTTGTTACACACGGGACTCAGGACGAGCTACGCAAGCTATGCGGTTTCGACAAGGACGCCATTGCTCAATCGGCGTTACAGATGATCCGCCGGGCAAAAAGGAAAAGTAAAGAGGGATGGGAAAGAGGGAGCGCCTAGACCTTCTATTGGTGCAGCGCGAACTCGTCTCGAGCCGTGAAGAAGGGCGGCGAAGGATACTCGCGGCTGAAGTGCTGGTAAACGAACAGCTGTCGACAAAAGCAGGCGCGTTGGTCGATCAAACCGCCGAAGTCCGGCTTAAAGCAGCTTCTGCTTATGTTAGTCGTGGTGGCTTGAAGCTGGAAAAGGCTCTGCGCTTTTTCCAGATCGAAGTGAAAGATAAGGTGGCTCTGGATGTCGGCGCATCAACCGGCGGGTTTACCCATTGCCTGCTCTCTCATGGCGTGGCGCGAGTATACTCCGTCGACTGCGGCTATGGCCAACTCGATTGGAAGCTTAGGAACGATCCACGAGTAGTCGTCTTAGAGCGAAGAAACATACGTTATCTTGAAGCTTCCGATTTGCCGAGCCTTGCACACTTCGCGACCATCGATGTCTCGTTCATCTCATTACGTTTGGTTCTTCCCAAGGTAAAGACTCTGATATCGCCCGGAGGCGAGATCATCGCGCTAATCAAACCTCAGTTTGAGGTTGGCAAAGGCAAGGTCGGCAAAGGTGGCGTCGTCCGTTCTGATGCAGAACACTTGCGTGTGATCGATGAAATCGAGCAGACCGCGGCAGGCTTGGGCTTCACAACCCGAAACATCACCGAATCACCACTGCTCGGCGCCAAAGGCAATAAGGAGTTCCTCATTCATTTGACTGATCCGGGTTTCCGGTCCTAATTGCAGATATTGCGCCGGTATCAATTCGCGCGTTGTCTGTTAATCTGTGCTGTCTATGGCAAAGTTTCTGCGGATCGCCCATCGCGGCGCGTCTGGGAGCTTCCCGGAAAACACCCAACTAGCTTTTGAAAAAGCGATTGAAGCCGGTGCGGATATGATCGAAATGGATTGCCAATTGTCCCATGACGGTCATGTGGTCATTTTTCACGATGAGCGGCTGGTTCGGATTACAGGTGCTGGAGGCATCGTCAATCGCATGCCTTTAGAACAGCTCAAGAGATTGGATGCCGGAGTCTTGCGAAAATCCGCGTTCAAGGGGGAACGCATTCCAACTCTGGAGGAAGTCGTCGCGCTCGTTGGCGGTGAGGCTGACCTTTGCCTCGATATCAAACAATACCCGGGTTCTCCGCCCGGCATTGAACTCAAGCTTCTTTTCATTCTTAGCCACTACGATTATCTCGATCGTACGATATTTTCCTCCTTCGACTATGCCTGCCTTCGCAGGGTGCGCGAGCTGGCACCAGAAGCCCGACTGGGCGTGATTTATGGTAATGGCATTGAAGAGAATCCATTCGCAGTAGCTGCAGAAATCGAGGCTGTTTCTTTGCACGTGCAAAAAGAACTTGCGACCCGCGAGTTCTTGCAAAACAGTTGGGACTTGGGACTGGATGCTTTTGTCTGGACGGTCAACGAAGTACGAGAGATGGAAGATTTCGCATCATTAGGTGTGCAGGGAATCATGACTGATTTTCCGGAGCGCTTCCGGCATATGGAGAAAACATAAAGCACATCGCTGCTGTTCCCAATCGCCGAGCACCTTGAAGAATCCGTTAAATGCGGCCGCCAGTCGCCTACGAAAAGCCACAAAGAAGCCCGCCGAGTTGCGCCCTAGCACGTAGTGATTGGCGTGAATTGCTTGACTTGAGATGTATTTAGGATAAACTTGCATTCCCATGTGCCTTCAGAGATCGGGGGTGATTTTAATCCATGACCGGTGTTCGAGTTAGAGAAAATGAGTCGATTGAAAGTGCCATCAGGCGTTTCAAAAAGCTTTGCGAGAAAGCCGGAATTCTAGCGGAGTTGAGAAAACGGGAACACTACGAAAAGCCCAGTGTCAAACGGAAGAAGAAAGCCATCGCGGCTAAAAAACGCGCGTTGCGGCGTGTGCGTCATTCTTTTTGATGATCTGAAGGTTTGCGCGTTGGTGTTTAAGCCAGGAAGATATTCACCATGCACTTAAAGGCCGAAATTCAGGATTCGATGAAGTCGGCCATGAGGAGCGGCGATAAAATCACGCTCGAAAGTTTAAGGCTGGCACTGGCAGCTATAAAGAACGAGGAGATTAAATTTCGGCGAGAGCTCACAACAGAGGAAATCCAACGGACGATTGCGACGCTCTGCAAGCAGCGGTCGGAGTCCATTGAGATGTTTCAAAAGGGCGGTCGCAGCGATCTAGTCGAAAAAGAACAGGCGGAGTTGAAAGTTCTTCAACGTTTCCTACCTGAACCTTTGAGCGACGACGAAATCAAATCGGCGATTCGGAGCACGATCCGGGAATCGGGCGCACAGGGCCTCCAAGATCTTGGCAAAGTGATGAAAGAAGTGATGCCAAAGGTAAGCGGCCGAAGCGATGGCAAACGAGTCAATGAGCTGGCCCGAGAAATACTTCGTGGCGCCTGAATGCTTATAGCGCACGGTCTCTTTACCTTCCAAATCAAACAATTCATGACCGTTCCTTCCCTGCTTAATGGGGCTGAGCAGTTTTCACCAGAAGAATGTGACCCCTGCTCGTAATGCATTCGAACCAACCATGTTTCACCGGTGGTGGTATTTAGGATCCGAGAGAGTTATCAAGACGGATGGCTGTCATTGGTGAACACCTTCGATATCATCCTGCTATGTTTTCTTTTTCTGTTTGCGTTGCGAGGCTTTCTCAAAGGGTTTCTCCGAGAGATACTTTCTCTCGCCGGTCTGATAGTTGGCTTCATGATAGCAGCGCGTTATAACGATGCGGTAGCCATGCTCGGCCAAGAGTACTGGGAAACATCTCTATTTGTCCTCAAGGGAGCTTCTTTTGTCGCAATCTTTTTTGCCGTGTATTTGTGCTTTAACCTGTTGGGCTGGTTTTTTCATCGTTCCGAGAGATTTCTTTTTCTGCAAACATTGAATCGAGCGGGCGGTATTGTTATTGGAATCGGAAAGGGTGCGGCACTGGTGGCTTTAATCGTTTACTTTATGAGCTCCGCGTCTTGGATTCCTGCTTCTGCGAGTGAAAAGATCAAAACTTCTGTTTTGACCCCACCGTTATCCCGATTAGCCGAAGTGATCATTCGAGTCGGAAAGGAAAGAATCTTAACGACAGTGGACAATCGGGTGCGACTGTTCAGTCCAACTCGTGTCCTATAAATTGCCGCATGATCACTCAGGAGAAGATCGCTGAGATTCGTGCTCGGGCCTCGGTCGTTGAGGTCGTTTCCGATTACGTCACGCTAAAAAAGGTTGGCCGTAATCACGTCGGGCTATGCCCTTTCCAAGGCGAGAAAACTCCCTCTTTCACGGTGAACGATGAAAAGGGTATTTATCACTGCTTCAGCTGTAAGGCCGGTGGCAGCGTTTTTAACTTTTTGATGCAACACGATCATCTCTCGTTTCCTGAAGCCGTGGAATGTGTGGGTAAGCGCTACGGCATTGCGGTAAAGCATCTAGGCAGGAACAGCGGGTCAGGAGAAGAGGCCGATCGCGAGGCGCTCTATCGGCTCAATGAAGCTGCCGCTGCCAATTATCATCGAGTCCTGTTCAAAGACGTTTTGGGAAAAAGAGCTCTCGAATACATAAAAAAACGCGGCATAGCGGAGCCGACCGCGCGGCGTTTCATGTTAGGGTTTGCGCCACCCTATGGTTCAGGGCTTCTCGATGTCATCAAGAAGGAAAAGCTTTCCCTGAAAGATGCGCTTAGGCTCGGGCTGATTGGCCAACGGGAAGGCAATCGGTTCCACGAGAAATTCTTTGACCGGCTCATCTTTCCCATCGTTAACGCCGGCGGCAAAGTCATCGGCTTCGGCGGGCGGGTGCTGGAGCAAGGAATTCCAAAATACCTCAATTCAAGCGATACCCCGCTTTTTCGGAAAGGATCGACCCTGTACGGTCTTTTCCAGGCCAAAGAAGCGATTCGCAAAGTAGACCGGGCTGTCGTCGTAGAGGGTTACCTCGATGTTATCGCTTTGCACCAATATGGCGTTGATTATACCGTAGCTACTCTCGGAACAGCGCTTACAGTGGAGCACGTCCGCGGTTTGTCGCGCTACACAAAAAACGTCGTAGCGTTTTTCGACGGCGATGATGCCGGTAGTCGAGCCGCGGAGCGCAGCTTTGAAATTTTTGTTGAAGCCGGACTGCTTGGGCGAGCCGCTTTTTTGCCCAACGGTGAAGATCCGGATACTTTCATCCGCAGTCGCGGCAAAGAAGCCGCAGAAGAACTGCTCGACCGATCAGTGCCACTGGCGGACTACTACTTCTCGCGCCTAGAGCAGCGCCATGGGAAAACTTTAGAAGGCAAAAGCCGGATTGCCGAGGAGATCGCGCGCCTGCTGCAAAAGGTGCGCAACCCGTTCGAAGTCGATCTTCTAATTGCGAGGGCTGTAGATTCGTTAGGTATCCGCGAGGAGTTCTTTCGCAAGCCTCTACAGAGTGCGGTTCCTGCCAAGACGCCCTCAAATGCCATCCAACGGCTTTCTGCGAGCGACCGCAGCGATCGCGGCGATGTAGCGGAAAGGTCGCTGATAACTCTGATTTTACGCTATCCCGTAATCGCCGGATATGTATTCCGAGACACAGACGTGCGACAATGGCTCGGATCAGATTGGCGGGAAATTCTCGATCTGATCAGAGCCGATTGGCAAGAGCATGGAAACGTCGACGTCGCAAGGATCCTGCAGGCCTTCGAATCATCCACGGCAGCCGCCATTGCCGGTCTTGCAATCGAAGGAGAACAGGTTCCAGAAGCTGAGTCTCAAAAAATGGCGGATGACTGCATCGCTCATCTGCGCCGAAAGTTTATGCGAGAGCAAGAAAGAAATTTGCGAATCGCGATCCGAACTGCGGAAGAACAGAAGGACGAGAACGCAACCAGGGAGAGGATACTAGAATGGCAAGAAATCGTACGAAAAGAACGCCAGCTAGAACGCCGAAAGCTCGGGGCGAAGATAACCGCTCGATAGGCAACGATAAAGCCGCCTCACGTCATGCTGCCGGGCAACCGGCGGAGAAAAAAAACATGAAGGAGGTGAAGAAGCTCATCGATCTCGGAAAAGAAAAGGGCTACCTGACGTACGATGATGTCAACGATATGCTTCCTGCGGAAGTCGTTTCTCCGGATCAAATCGACGATGTGATGTCAATCTTTGGCGAGATGGACATCGAGGTTGTTGATTCCAATCAAAGAGTCACCCTTGGGGGAGCCGGTGAAGATCTTGCCGATGATGAGGAGGATGAGAAGGAGATCGAAGGCGACACGGACGGGGACGCGGTCGGCAAGACTGGCGATCCAGTGCGTATGTATCTGAGGGAGATGGGAACGGTTTCACTGCTGAGCCGGGAGGGTGAAGTCGAGATCGCAAAGAAAATCGAAGTAGGCGAAAAGAAGGTCATTGAGGAAGTGTTATCGAGCCCGCTTGCATTGCGCTACGTTTTGGAACTGGGTGAAAAACTCTCGCAACACGAGATCCGTGTGCGTGAGATCATCAAAGATGGTGATGAGGATGCCGAATATCTAGAAGATGAAGAGGTGCATGAACGACGCCTGCTCGATCAAATCGCTAAAATCCGCAGAGCCGCGAACGAGCGAGACAAGATCAAAAATGAACTCGAGGGCAAGCGCCTGTCCGCGCAACGCCGCCAGGCGCTGCAACAGACTTTGGAAAAGTATCAGGAACGAATTGTCGGCGGTCTGAAAAATCTACAGTTGAATCGAAAACAAACCGAAGCGATCGTCGACGGTCTCAAGCGAGCAATGGATCGTATGCAAACTTTAGAGCGGCGCGTAAAGGAATTCGAGCAAAGGACCGGTAAGACGGCCTCTGAACTCTTAAAGCTTGTTGCCCACCTAAACGGACGTAAGAAGGATTGGCAACGCCTCACCAGTTCACTGCGAATGGGCCACGATGCGGTCTTGCACATGTCAGACGAGATCAAGAACGCCCGGCGCGACATACGGCATATCGAAAAAGATCTGGACATCCCGGCCGAAGAAATCAAACGCCGTGTCTGGTCGATTGTTGACGGCGAGACCAAAGCCAATCTGGCGAAGAAAGAACTGATCGAAGCAAATCTTCGTTTGGTCGTGAGCATTGCCAAGAAGTACACCAATCGCGGACTGCAGTTTCTCGATCTTATCCAAGAGGGAAATATCGGTTTAATGAAAGCGGTCGATAAATTCGAATATCAGCGAGGGTACAAGTTCTCCACCTACGCCACCTGGTGGATCCGTCAAGCAATAACCAGGGCGATCGCCGATCAGGCGCGGACAATTCGCATTCCGGTTCATATGATCGAAACGATCAATAAGCTGATCCGAACCTCTCGGTATCTAGTTCAAGAAATCGGCCGTGAGCCGACACCCGAGGAAATCGCCACGAAAATGGAAATTCCCTTGGACAAGGTAAGAAAGGTTCTGAAAATCGCCAAGGAGCCGATATCCCTGGAGACCCCGGTGGGCGAGGAAGAAGACAGTCATCTCGGAGATTTCATCGAGGACAAAAGAATTATCACTCCTTCGGATGCGGTGGTGAATATCAACCTGCAAGAACAAACCAAAAAAGTACTGGCCACTTTAACCCCGCGTGAAGAACAGGTTCTGCGGATGCGTTTCGGAATCGGCGAGAAATCCGATCACACCCTTGAAGAAGTCGGTCAAAAGTTTACCGTCACCCGCGAGCGCATTCGACAGATCGAAGCCAAGGCGCTGCGGAAACTAAGACATCCCAGCCGGAGCAAAAGGCTGAAAAGCTTCATGGAAACCTAAGCGAGCGAGTTTCTCCATCCCGCACAACTCCTTATTACGGGCCCATAGCTCAGTTGGTTAGAGCCACCGGCTCATAACCGGTTGGTCCCTGGTTCGAGTCCAGGTGGGCCCACCAATCTTGATGGTATAAAGAACCGACACTCAGATGCTGCCAGAGGTAACTTGTAGATGAGGGTGAGATTGCCGCCACGCACTCTCACGTCCCTCAACAATCCTTGCAGGAATCCCTTTTGCCCCGATTGCTTCTCCGCTAAGCGACGCCACATTTCCGCGAGGTAAGCGTCC
>DASUVS010000370.1:0-8014 GCA_036378835.1 Binatia bacterium
CGCCCGGCCTAGCTTTCGAGGATCTGCCGCCGATTCATGTCGTAATCCTATCGCACGATCACTACGACCACCTGGACTTCGCCACAGTAAAACGGCTTGCCGATACTCACAATCCGCTTTTTCTAGTCCCTCTCGGTATGAAAGCGTGGTTTGCGAACGACGGCATGAACCACGTCGAGGAACTCGACTGGTGGCAGGAGCGCGAGTATCGAGGTGTCAAGTTCGTTTGCTTGCCGGCGCAGCATTTCTCACAACGAACCTTATGGGACGGCAATGAACGACTGTGGGCGTCATGGGCGATGTTGAGCCCCGGGCGGCGGCTATACTTTAGCGGCGACACCGGCTATTTCGACGGCTTCAAAGAAATCGGCCACAAGCTTGGTCCGTTCGATCTGGCAGCCGTCGCTATCGGCGCCTATGTTCCGCCGGAGATTATGAAGAGCGTTCACACCACGCCGGAGGAGGCGGTACAAGCGTCCGTCGATCTGAACGCGCGCATTCTGCTGGGAATCCATTGGGGCACCTTCGATTTAGCCGAAGAGCCGCTGGAGGAGCCGCCGCAGCGAATGCTGGCCGAAGTTCGTCGCCGCGGCATCGACGAGGACCGGGCATGGATCTTCAAAATCGGCGAAACACGGAAATGGTAGCGTAGAATGGTTGTTCACAGAGAATCAGGGCAGCTTCGGTGTTTGTTAGCCTTACGGATTACACCGGGGATGCGTGTTGGCGATTTCGACTTTCTGGAACCTTGTGAAGTCACCGTCCGCCCTCCGAGAGCACAACGATCTCGACCGGCTGGGGCAACTCCGGTTTGGAAACTCTGAGAATGGCCGCGGGTGAACGCTTCACCCGTGGAAATCCGCTAATGAACTGATCCGCTGCTCCCGCCCACCAGTAATGCTCTGGTATGGCGATTCGCGGATTGACCTGTTTGGTGACTTCAATGGCTTCGCTAGGCGTCACGGTAAACATGCCACCCGCCACCGGCACGAGCAGCACGTCTATTTTCCCCAATAGCTTAAGCTGTGGCGGAGTCAGCAGGTGACCGAGATCGCCTAGATGAGCGATGCAAATGTCATCCACGCGAAAAACGAAGATGGCGTTTTTGCCGCGCTGCAGACCCTGGCTCTTGTCGTGATAGGCGGGAACCGAGTAAACCGAAACGTCACGGATAGTCTCATGCACCGGATTCCAATTTTCTCCGGTGGGAGTGAGGCCCTGGAAGATCATCGGGTTGCCTTTGGCCATATCAATATTGTTGTGCGCGCCATGTTGATGGCTGGTGGTGACAACATGTTGATCGAGGCTCGGCCAGCGCAAATCACTGCGCGAATGCGGATCGGCAAGGATGCGCGTGCCTTTGCTCGAGGTAATCTGAAACGTTGAATGGCCGAACCATTCGATTTCAACCGGCCGGGAGTTGGTGGTCGCCACTCTGAGGATCGGTCTTTGGACCACTTCCATTTCATGGCAGAAAGCCAGCACCGTTTGCGGTAATGCTGTCGTCGTCGCGATCAAAAGCAAAACCGATTGAAGCAACTTTGCTGGAGACATCTCTCGCTCTGTTCTTAGAGTGATGCTGATACGTCGCGTAACTATGAGCCTATAGCAGACCCCATTTGCGTCGCATCCACCATTCAACGCAGAGCAACAGCAGGATCGGCAAGAAAGTCCACAACGTGCTCCAAAGTTGCGTCTGGCGGCGCTCAACGATTTGCGATGGCGCGTGCTGCTCAAGCTTTGCCGCTATTTGCTCGACAGCCTTTTCATTCCAATCGGCAATCGGAAAATAAAACCCCTGACTCGATTCGGCGATCGCCTGGAGCAGCTCGGTCCGCGGCCTGCCATCGTCGGTTTCACCGTAAGGAAATGCTGTGGAGAAGCTCGATCGGTCTTTTCCCAGGGGTTTGCCGCCGAGGTTGGCCTCTGCTTCAACCCGGTAAGAACCTTCCCTTGTAGGCGTGTATTCGCCGGTATATTCACCTTCGGCGCTGTCCGCCTTGGCTGCGATCAAGCTGGGCTCCCCTTCAGGTCCGAACACACGCACCTGCACCGCGGCCTGGCGTGTCGGGGTAAAATCATCCTTCAAAACGCGCAGTTTGATAGCCAGTTTTTCCCCGGGACGTGCCAACGGAATAGGTTGGATCTTTACCTGCTCGAAGGAAGGTTCTTGAGCCAGCCAACGGACTGATTGGCGGATCAGCTTGAGATGGTTCTGTGGCGACTCTCGGTTACCGACCGCGATGAAGTTCCAGCGCCAGATGTCATCGCTCATCAGGGCTAAAGTCCGTCCTTTACCGAAGCGGCCAACCGTCAGCAAAGGGGATCCTTTGGCGGCGCCGTCGCCGCCGGTCACCAGCAGAGTCTGACCGCGCGCGGCGCGCACCTGATTGATCGAGGTGAGCGGCGGTATCTTGGCCCATGCGCTTTCATTCGCCCGTGGATCGGGGAACAGGCGCGTAATCGGATGAGCTTTTCCCGAAGCGGTTAACGCCGGCGGCACGGCGATGTCGTTGCGGTAGGTTCCCTTTCCGTCCATTTCGACCGGAAGCACTTCCTTGAGCGCGCTTTCGCCATAACCGCCGCTATCGAACGAGCGCACGCCGCCGAGCATCGCCAGGCCGCCGCCGTCGCGGACGAAGTCCTTTACTTTGTCCAGGTAGACCGGATTGAAATAAGCGCGATGCGAGAAGTCGTCAAAAAAAACCACGTCGAAGTTCTTCAGTTCCTCCAGAAATATGTCGTCGATGGGAAACGGGATCAGGCTCAGCTGCGAGTCAGGCACATCGACGCTATCGGTCGGTGTGCGCAAGAACACAAAGGAGACCAGTTCAATCAGCGGGTCCTGCTTCATCGCCATGCGCAGGAAACGATAGTTCCAGGCCGGCGAGCCGGATAGCGTGAGCACGCGGATCTTGTCGCGCTGAACGTCGACTTTAAAGTCCTTGTGATTGTTTTGGCTGATTTGCTCGCCCGGCTGCGCCGGGATGTTCAATGAAAAATGATGCGGGCCGATATCCTTGGGAGTGAAGCTCAAAGTGATCTTACGCGTGAAATCGTCGTCATCGATGGTAACTGTCCGGCTGGTGATCAGGCCGCTGCCGCGATTGAAATAAAGCGGCACGGTTTTTCCTTTCATTCCGGATGCGCGCACAGTGAGGTCGAACTTGAATTCACGCCCGCGAAACGCGAACTCGGGAGTTCGTAGGTCGGTCACGCGCACGTCGGTGAAGCCCTCCGTGTCTCCGGCGCCGACGGTAAACACCGGCACCGGCAACGCGCTGCTTCCCTCCAAGTTTTGTCTATCGCCATTGGCGATGCCGTCGCTGAAAATTATGATCCCCGACTGCGGGCCGGCTTCCTTGGCGGCGATTTGTAGCAGCTCCAATAATTGGGTTCCCTGGTCTTGCGCTTTGAGCTGCGGCACCGATGCCGGCGCAATCGGCTCCAGGCTCGTGCCGAATCGGTAAATTCGTAAATCATACTCGCGGCTAAGTTTCTGAATGAGCGGTTCTTCCCCGTCCGTCAATTTTTGTTTGACGAGATCGAGGCGGCTCGACGCCTTGTCCGGAGCGCTGCCGGGGTTGGCGGGAAATGTCATGCTCTGCGAATCGTCAATCATTAACGTGAGCGGCCGCCGCAGTTGCCTGACCTGCTTTTCCACCAAAGCCGGGCTCAAAAGAAAGAAAATCAAAAGACCATAAACGCCGGCGCGCAGAGAAACCAAAAAAATGCTCTGCCCGATGCTCAGGCGTCGTCGCAAACTGAGAAACTGCTGGACCAGCAAGGCGAGGCAGGCGGCGACAACCAGCGCAACCAGCCACCACGGAACACTGCTTGTGAGATAGAGATCCTTCATCATCAGCGCGTCAGCCGCTTGCGGATAAACGGGACGTGAATCAAATCTTCTTTGTAATTCTCCGTCATGGCGTAGAGGATCAAATTGATGCCGAGGTGAAATGCATCGCGGCGCTGTTCCTCTCCGCCCGGGGTGCAGGCGTTGGTCCATTTACCCAATTGATCCCGTTCCCAGGCGCCTCCCAGGTTGTTTTGACAATAGACGACCGGAGTGGAACTGCCGACCGTCACTCCGTCGAGAGTGGGGCTGACGATTCTGACGCCGCCGATGCGTCGGAGAAGATAGTAGCTCCTCAGCGCCGCATGTCCATTGGGCAACCGTTTGAATTCGTTGCCTGGGAAGACTCGCTGCATCTCTCGCCTTATTGACTTGTCGAAGCCGTAACCCTGTTGACCTAAGCCGTCATCGATCAAGAGAAAACCGCCGAATGAGAGAAACAATCGCAAGGTCTCGATCTCTTCAGCGGAAAAAGGTTCGAATTCGTATCTGCCGGTGATGTAGAGAAACGGATAATTAAAAAGATCGCGATCCGTCAGGTTCACCTCATGCCTGGCCGGGGCCGCTTCAACGCTGGTGCGCTGCATCAACTCTTCCATTAAAGGAGATACCGATAATGGATGCGGGTTCCAGTCGCCGCCGCGATATTTGATCTGGGCAAAGACGAATTGCGTCGGGGTTTTCCCTTTGGGATGGCTGGCGCCGGCGACCGCCGGCAACAGCCCGGCTGTTACCAGCGTTTTAGAAAGGACGCAAAGAAAATCTCGCCTGTTCATCAGCAATCGATTCTCCGCAGCAAGAAAACTAAATACGTTGCGCGAACCAGCCTTCCAATAAAAGCGTCGCGAGCAAGAGCCCGAGCAGTGGCAGCGCGAGATCTCTTCGGATGCCGCCCTGTCGCAGGCTTTCGATGGGCACCACGTCGGCTCGAACCGGGCTGAGCTTGGCCTGTAGTTCGCGCTCGCTGATCTCCTCCAGGCGCGATTCGAGAAACGGAGGGTTGACCGCGTACAACCGGGGTGTGCCGCTTTCCTGATCGCCGTCCTTTAACGCCAGCTGGTAGATGCCAGCAACATCGTTATCTTCAAAAGAACCGGAGGCGCGATCTTGCGCTGCGTTCATCACAACTTCGGCCGGTTGCTTGTTGGGCTTGGTGATGCCAATCGTTTTGCCGACATAACCGGGCGGCAAGGAGATCTGTTTGACGTCACCGACGCTGATTCCACCATCGAGCAGGCCGCGTTTACCGCCGGCCAGATAGTTTGTCAGCGATTGGATCATCGGCAGATAGGCTGTTTTGACCGGCAGGTCGCTCCAGTCCCGGTCCGCCGTGGTGGTAATGAAGATAACCCGGCCGGAGCCCACTTTCTGTTCGATCAGGAGCGGATCGCCGTTTGCCAGTGACATCAGCACGGATTTGCCGGATGCCGAGATCCGAGAATAGCCCCAGATCCGCGCCGACTTGATCGATTCCTGCAACAGGTTGTCTGAAAGACTTTGCAGCGCGGGATGGGTTAATTCCATCTTGCCGATTTTTTCACCGCTAGCTTCCAAACCCTGCTTCTTGTCGCGAATGGGTGTCTGGAGGATCTGCGCCAATTTGGCGTTGTAGTGATCGGCTTGCAACCGGTCGCCGCCGAAAATCAACAAACCGCCGCCTGCGCGCAGATAATTCTGCAGCTTGGCGATAAAGCTATCGGGTAAGCTGGCGACGTTGCACAAGACGATTACCTGATAGGAATCCAATGCGGCTCCGCTCAGAGCTTCGGGAATGATCACGGTGGGCAGGTACTGCGACGAGTCGCTCTCGCCGGCGGGGTTGAGCGCGCGGGTTAGAAAGAACGTTTCGCTTTGGACCAATGATGTCTGGGGATCGCCATCGACGACCAGCACCCTTAGCTGATCCTGGGCGTGCACGCCAAAATGCATCGAAGCATTGCCGGCGAGCCCATCTTTTTTGATCGTCAATTGTCCGGTATGCGATCCCGCTTGAGACAATCGAGCTTGCAAGGTAATCGTGGCATCTCCTCGGGGCGGAACCGACGTGAGTTTTTGATCTTTGTTTTGCCCGTCGATGCTCAGTTGGACTAGCAGCTCCTTGATTTCCTGATCACTGAAGTTTGCCACGACCGCTTCCAGATGCAGCGGCAAATCGACACCGATGCCCTGACCGGCGGCGCGGATCTCTTTCACGGCTACGTTCAGCGGTTTCTGCTTCCTGCCGACGCGGATCGCCTTGACTGGGATCGCCGGATCGACCTGCTTCAGTGAAGACATCGAAAAATTATCCCAGCCGGTGAGGCCGAGATCGGTGATCAGGCGAATTTCCTTTTGACCGGCGGGTTCGCCCAGGAGCTCATAAGCCTTTGCGAGAGCCGTTGAAAAATTGGCGGTGCCGTCGGCAATCTCGATCTGATCGAGCTCCTTCAGCAGAACATCTTTTTCGACTTTGAGACGGATCGGTTCTTTGCCGGAAATGCTGGTGGGAACGATTGCGGCGCGATCGCTGTCGCCAAGCGAGGTGATCAACAGCCGGGCCGCTTCTTTCGCTTGCTTGAATCCGATGCCGTCGCCGCTCCAGGTCATACTCAGCGAATTGTCCAGCAAGATCACCAATGAAACCGGCCCGCCGCCGGCGAACAAGCCGGCGCCGGTCTGAAAAATCGGATTGGCGAGCAGCAACGCCAAAAGCACCACGGCCATGGTTCTTAGCGCCAGCAATATCCAATGGCGCAGGCGGTAACTGCGCGAAATACGCTTCTGCGACATCAGGATAAAACGCACCGCGGGAAAGCGGATGCGGTTTAGCTTGCGGCGATTGAGCAAATGAATCAGCAGCGGTAAGGAGGCTGCGACCAGACCAAAAAGGAAGATCGGATAGAGAAAGAAAACCGACATCTCAGCTCATTCCCTCCAGCTCAAGTAACTGGCCAGCGCTCGGTCTAAGGGCGTGGATGTAGAGATGAGCTGATAATCGATGGAGCTATCGTGGCACTCCTTGCGCATCTGGCTGGTGAACTCGTCGACGACTTGCCGGTAGGTTTGGCGAATCGCGCGCGGATCGGCGATCACATTGAGATTAGCGGCTTCCAGGTCCTCGAACAAAATGTTGCCTTCGAACGGCAGTTCGAGCTCGGCTTGGTCGAGGATATGAAAGACGATGACGTCATTGCCTTTGAAGCGGAACAAGCGCAGCCCTTTGAGGATCTGCGCCGGCTCGTCCAGCAGATCGGAGACCAGAACTACGATGCCGCGCCGTTTGATCTGGCCGGCGACCTCCTCGAGAATTCTGCCGACGTTGGTTTCGCCGCCGGGCCGTTGGTTTTCAAGCGCGTTAACGATTTGGGTCAGGTAATCGCGCTTGGCGCGCGGCGGTATGATGTTTTCGATACGGTTTGAAAAGGTCACCAGACCGGCGGCATCCTGCTGGCGCAGGATGAGATACGCGAGCGAAGCGGTCAGGGTACAACCGTAATCGAATTTGGTGATGCCATCGGATGAGTAGTCCATCGATGCGCTGGTGTCGAGCAGAAGATAAGCGCGCAGGTTGGTTTCGTCTTCGTATTCTTTGATGAAATAGCGGTCGAATTTTCCCAGCGCCTTCCAATCGATGCGCCGGATCTCGTCGCCCGGAGAGTATTCGCGATGTTCTTCGAATTCTACGCTGAAGCCTTTGGAGCGACTGCGGTGAATGCCCGACATAATGCCTTCCACCACCCAGCGCGCCCGCAGTGAGAGATTGGAAATCCCCGCCAAAACCTTCGGATCGAAGTATTTTTTCTGCCCATTGGCGATCACGTTGCCACTTTTACCACCGCGGAAAAAGATAATCTAGCCAGCTTCTCAAGCTGTGTTTCGGCGCCGCAGATTGCGCGTTTGGTATTTGCGCGGGCTGAATAGCGGCGTGCTGGCGGTCACGTGACTCGCCGCCGGCCGGACATCAATCGGTCTGAGATGAAAATCGTGACGAGGCGGGCGTACATGCTTGTGCGTTAGAGGACCGCAACTTTTCACATGATGCTCGCGCCGAATGCCACGTCTTATCATTTACCAGAACGGTATTGATTCACCGCAGGGCTATTGTTTAGGTGACAATAGGAGATGCGGTCCTTAGATCTGAGGGTCGTCTACAACTAAACCGTTGTGTTACTCGTTGCC
>DASUVS010000371.1:0-13135 GCA_036378835.1 Binatia bacterium
CATCGTCAAAGAACGCGCCAAGGCGCCGTCCCCTAAAGAAGGCGTGCTGTGGACGAACAAGTATGCAGGGAAGTAACAGGGTTTTGGTCTTGGGTATTGGATATTGGGTCTGTGTGATTAGCAATTCGGTGGTGACTGACGGCTTCGCAACACAATTGAGTTGTTTTCCGGGCACCCCGAATCACAGTCCGGGGGGGCGGGGGAACGCGAACCGGATCCAGAAATCTTCGTAGCGGCAACAACTTTCTTATTTGAGATTCTTAGACAGAACGCTAACAATCGGAAGCGTGTAAACTGAGAGAACTTTGATCGATCTGTTGTGAGTGGCTCGGTCAAAAAATCCTTGCGAGCCATCGCTCGCCGCAGGTTGCAAGTCGCTGTAATCAGCCCATACAACGCAGACTCTTAAGACTGTGAGTGCAAAATTGTTTAGTTACTGCTCTTTAGCTAGGCATGAACGACCTGTTTTTTGAGATCGCACCAAGGCCGAACGATTAAGAAGCCGCGACGGAGAGTGGCACAGGATTTCTAATCCTGTGCCGTACGTTTACTCAACGCGTCTACAAGCGGCGATCTCATTCGGCTAACCGGCAGCCGATCAACGATAGCCCATCGCCGCCAGGAACTGTTTCAACGAGGAAAATTTCAGGTAGGGATTGGTTTTCTTCTGCTCGCCTATGGTGGCGTGCTTGAGAGGCGCGTAATTGTGTCCAGGAAACAGAATCATATCGTCGGGCAGCGTCATCAGCTTCTGAGTCAAGCTGTAATACATCTGCTCGGGATTGCCTCCAGGAAAATCCACGCGGCCGCACGCATCGATGAATAATGTATCTCCTGAAACGACTCGGTTTTCGACCAAAAAGCACTGCGAGCCCGGTGTGTGTCCGGGGGTGTGCATGAGCTGAACTTCCAGGCCGCCAACATCCACTTTGTCGCCATTGTCGGTCTTGATCAGGTCCGACGGCGACAGGCCCTTGATAAACTCCGCCTCCGCCTTGTGCACGACGACTTTGGCTTTACACTTATCGAGCAACTCGGTCGCGCCTGCTATCTCCATGCCGGCAAATCCACCGCCGACGTGATCGGGATGAGTGTGAGTCACGAGAGCATGCGTGATTTCCATCTCGTCCTGCGCCGCAATTCGAAGAATTTCATCGATGTCCCAGGCCGCATCAACCACCGCTGCCTTGCGGGTTTCCGTCGAGCCAATGAGGTACACGTAGTTCTGCATCGGGCCGATTTCGATCTGTCTGAAATAAAGTGAATGGTTCATTGCCGCCCGGAAAGAATTACTTCGTGCTTCAGCTTCTGTAAAACTTTCTATTTCTCGTCCACCGCCAGCAAGCGTGATGTAATTTCGAGGAGCGAGAATCTTTCTTGAACCGGCTTGTCAGCGAGCCTTTGCCGACAGTGACTGGTAGCTGACGCCTTCTCCGTTGTCGTTGCTGACCGGCAGCCCGGAGCTTGCCCAGCCCGGAGCGCTGATTCTTCCGGTCGGATCGCGCATGCCGCCGAAGCCACCCAACAAGTTAGAAACATCTTGAAAGCCGGCCTGTTGGAGCATATTAGCCGCCGATGTGGAGCGCGGTCCTGCTTGGCAGCCGAGGATGATTTTTTTCTCGCGTGGAAAATTCGCCTCCACGACTTTGATGAAGTCGCTGTTCAGCATCATGCCGCGCGTCGGGTCGGGAAAAGCCACGGGAATATTCACCGCTCCCTGTGGGTGACCGTTGGCAAATTCGGTTTCGGTACGCACGTCGATGTAAATAGCGCTCGAGTCATTGGTGAGAATTTCCTGAGCCTGCTGCGGCGTGACTTCTTTGATCGCCATGAAACACCTCGCCAGAGTGCTGGACTGCTAGGATGCTGGAGAACAAGGTGAGTCGGAGCAACAGTCCATTGCCCATAATTCATTCGCCCAGCTTACCTGCTACTTCCCCATGATACTGTAGCCGGCATCGACATGCAGCACTTCGCCGGTGATTGCGCTGCCCCAGGCGCTGCAAAGAAACAGCGCGGTTTTGCCCACTTCTTCGGCATCGATGTTCCTCTTTAAAGGCGCTCGCTCGCTGACGTGATGAAGCATTTCTTTAAAATCGGCGATGCCTGAAGCAGCAAGGGTTCTAATCGGTCCGGCGGAAATCGCATTGACCCGAATCCCTTTGGGCCCGAGATCATGCGCCAGATATCTTACGCTCGCTTCCAATGCCGCTTTCGCGACTCCCATCACGTTGTAATTCGGAATCACCCTCTCAGAACCCATGTAGGTCAAGGTCACGATCGAGCCGCCCCGTCCCTCCATTAGCGGCGCCGCGTGGCGCGCCAGCGCGACCATCGAATACGCGCTCACGTCCAGCGCCAGGTGAAATCCTTGGCGGCTGGTTTGAACATACGGGTTGGCTAAATCGTCTTTTTTGGCGTAGGCGATGGCGTGGATCATGATATCCAGCGCGCCCCATTCTTGTTTGAGAGTGGTAAAAACCTTCTCGATTTCTTCGTCTTTAGTCACATCACACGGCAAGATGATCTTGGAGCCAATGCCCTCGGCTAACGGTCGCACCCGCTTCTCCAAGATCTCGCCCGCATAAGTAAAGGCTAGGTCCGCGCCTTCGGCATGCAGCGCTTCCGAAATGGCCCAGGCAATACTCCGGTCATTTGCCACTCCGAAGACTGCCGCTTTCTTCCCATCCAAAAGCCCCATCAAAGACTCCCCCGATCCATTTTCGATTTAGATTTTGGATTTGCGATGATCGGATGCTGATATCAGATTTTCGCAGCAAAACTTTTCATACTTCCGTTTTCCGTTATTCCCCATCGAAAATCGGCAATCCAAAATCTAAAATTATCCGCCTTTTTTGTTGCTTTGAAGACCCCTCTGCCACAGGTATTCTCTTTCTCCGGTCTCCTTGCTGATCCAACGCGACAGGACAAAGAACAAATCGCTCAAACGATTGACGTATTTCAGCGGCCATTCGCTGATTGGCTCCTCGCGTGAGAGCCGCAGAATTTCTCGTTCCGCTCGCCGGCATACGGTGCGGCATTGATGCAGATAAGCGCCGATACGGCCGCCGCCAGGGAGAATGAAAGACTCAAGCGGCTGGAGATTCTCCTGGCACTTGTCGATTAGCTTTTCAATGTTTTTTACTTCATTTTGGGAAATGCGAAACATGCCTTCCTGAAAAAATTCAGGCGGTGTGGCTAATTCGCTGCCGAGATCGAATAGCTCATCTTGAATTTTGCAGAGCACCTCGTCCAGGAATTGATGCGCCTCGCCGGCATCAAGGTTTTCCTCATTGAACACGCGGGCCAATCCGATGATGGAGTTCAATTCGTCGATCGTGCCGTAAGCATCGATACGCGGCGAATCCTTAGGCACGCGTTTGCCACCTACCAGGCTAGTTTCTCCTTTATCGCCAGTCCTGGTGTAAACTCTGGTGATACGGATTGCCATTGGCGAATGGTTCTCGTTATTGCGGAACTAGCGTCTTACGATCTTGAAGCGAAACTCGGCTTTTGCGCCGGACCCAGGGTTTTCCAAACGAAATAGATCGGGATACCGATGGCGACGATGGCTACCCCCACGAGTGATTCGAATGGTTTTTCTTTCACCGAGCCCCAGACAATCCATAGATTTATCAGGACAAAGAGAAGCGGCACGAGCGGGTAACCCCAGACCTTGTAAGGTCGCTTGAGCTCCGGTCTTTTGTAGCGAAGCACGATCACGGAACCAACGGTGAATGCCGAGAATAGCGTGATGACCACGCTCACATAGGTAAACAAGGTTCCCCAGGTGTTGGTTAAAATTAATAAACAAGTCCAAATTGCCTGGAGGATGATCGCGCTGGTTGGAGTGCCAAAGCGCGGGTGAATGCGGCTCAGGCTCTTGAACAGAACGCCATCCTGCGCCATCGCATAATAAATTCGCGGGCCGATCATGGTCACGACGTTGAGCGCGCCGAGGATGGATATTGTAATGATCGCCGTGATCAAAGCCGACGTCTGATAACCGAATAATGCGGTGGTCGCCACTTCCGATACGCGCAGGGCGCCTTTCATCTCGGTAACCGGCACGGCATAGATATAGACGGCATTGATAGCCAAGTAGAGTGCGATGACAATGAGTACGCCGAATAGCAAAGCCCGAGGCAGGTTTCGCTCCGGATTTTTCACCTCGCCCGCAATATAAGTAACGGCGTTCCAGCCCGAATAGGCAAAGATTACCGGTATAAAGGCGGCAGCGAATACGCTGAAGCTAACTTTTTGCCAATCAAAGAGCGGCACAAAATGCGCCGTATTGCCTTTGCCGAAGAGAATGCCAAAAATAATGATTCCCAAGAGCGCGGCGATTTTTAAAATCGTCAGAATATTTTGCACCATCGTGCCCTGACGCACACCCAGGCAATGCAGTCCCGATAACATCAGGACGACGGCAATCGCAAATAGCGTCCCTGCTGTGGCGCTGATCGGTAACCACGGTATCGGCAATGAGAATACGACGGCTTCGGAACGCAGCACGGGAAAGAAGAAGGCCATGAACCCGTTTAAACTTACGGCCAAAAATGCGATGGCACCTGAGAACGTTACCAGAAACGAGGACCAACCGGAGAGAAACCCCATCAATTTACCATAGGCTTCGCGGATATAGATGTAGTCGCCGCCGGCAAACGGTAGACTCGCCGAAAGCTCAGCGAAAGTAAGCGCCCCGGTGAGAGCTAGTAGTCCGCCAAGCAACCACACCAACAGCACGCCGCCCGGCGACGGCAATGTCTCGGCGATGACGCCGGTTGAGATGAAGATACCGGTGCCGATCATATCGCCGGCGATCAACATGACCGCGCTGAACAAACCTATTTGCCGCTTCAACACTTGTTGCGCCATAGCGATTACCCATAGCAGGGAAGCGGCTAAGCTCGCAACAGATTTAGGCCTTGGAGCTCATGGAAAATGTGTTAGCTTCACCGCATTGTGAGCGAAGATCTTCGGCGCGCAAACTGATGTCCTGGTTCCTTCGTTTAACGATCAGGCAGGTTCTTGGATCGCTGCGTACAGCGCTGAGCGCCAGCGCGCCAATGAGGTGAAAATGAAAACGTTGATAACTCTTTTGGCTCTACTGCCGATGCCGTTCTCGGCACCGGCTCAGGATGCGGTCAAGCGCGATCATCAGCAGATGCACCAACTTCACCGGGACTCAAGAGCCTACATCGGA
This sequence comes from Binatia bacterium, assembly GCA_036378835.1. Lineage (GTDB taxonomy): Bacteria > Desulfobacterota > Binatia > UBA9968 > UBA9968 > WHTF01. The sequence continues at coordinate 5,207 of DASUVS010000371.1, forward strand.
ATGCTCGAAGATCCGAAACGGGATGCCTATCAAAAGCCGCATGAGGTTTTGATGGCGCTGGCCATCAAGCCGGGTGAAGCGATCGCCGATATTGGCGCAGGCTCCGGTTATTTCACATTTCGCCTGGCGCACCACGTGGGCGACAAAGGGAAGATCTATGCCGTCGACGTCAACCCGGAAATGATTGTGCATCTCAACCGGCGCATCCGGGAGCTCAAAGCCATGAACGTCACAGCTATTCTCGCCGATCCGGATGACCCGCTCCTGGCCGACAATTCCATCGACCGCTTCTTTTTTTCAGATTCATGGCACCACATAGAGAATCAAACGAAATATCTCTCGAAAATTAAAAAAATGCTTAAACCTAGCGGGGAGGTCGTCATGATCGACTTTCACAAGAAGGAACTTCCCGTCGGCCCGCCGATGCAGATGAAGATTGATCGGGAGGATCTGATCCGGCAGATGGGAAGTAACGGCTTTCGGCTTACGAAGGAGCACACGTTCCTGCCGTACCAGTATTTTCTGGTTTTCATGCCGAACCAGCATAGAGAACGATGACGGTCGTCAGTAACGAGCGGTTCTGCCCCGGTCGTGTCGCCTTGTCGCGACCGGCTGATCAACGCCATCAACAAACGTTCATCTCACTCATGGAACTCTATGGAAAACGGCTTGACACGTCATATACGTTACGGGATAAGCTCGCGCTCGTTAACCACCTGAAGCAAATGCTTGCGTGCTGAAACAGGAAGGAGGAGTCTTATGCAAACCAGATGGCTTAGTTCAATCATGGTTATCTTTGCCATCTTCGTCTTGGGGTCGAATTTTTCCTCGGCCTGGGGAGACGATGATGATGGTCGGCCGTTCCCAAACTCCACTTTTACTACCCTGATCACCACTCCACGCGCACTCGAGGGGTTGACGGGTGATAATCACCGTAATCTCTACTCCGGCGGCTCGGGCGTGCCTCCGTGTCCCATTTGGCAGATAAATCTGAACAAACCTGCATTGATCCCTGTAGGGGTCGTTGTCCCGGCAACCGGAAACTGCGGCTTCTCGGGTATCGCTTTTAACGAGATCGGCGATTTGTTCGTTGCCGACGGAGCCGCGGGAAATATCTACACCTTCAAACCGAACGCCAACACTCCACCCACAGCGACGGTTTTTGCCTCCGGTGCTCCCGGAGCGAATGGAATTGCCTTCGACAAGAAAGGCAACCTCTGGGCGAGCGACGGGACAACGGGGCGGGGACGGGTTTGGAAGATATCCGGTCCTGGAGCCAACTGCAGTTCCACGGCGGCGGCAACTAACTGCGAAGAAGTCTTTCGGATCCAGCCGATGTCGAACGAGGTGAATCTAGACGCCAGCGGAGTGGGTGGCGTGGGACGTGATATCCGCGATTTAGCTCCGGGAACGATTACCGTCACGCCAACAACCCGCAATGCCGCCAATCAGTTGGGCTCTCAACCAATCGTTGCAAACGGCTTAGCGTTCAACAAGAAGGGCGACCTTTTCAATATCGATACAGCTCGGGGAGCGCTTTGGAAGATGGAATTCGATCGCGATGGGAACCTCAAGAGTCCGATCGGATGCGATAGCACATTCACAGCTAACACGCTGTGCCTCAGTAATGTCGTCGTCGCTCATCCGATTCTCGAGGGCGGCGATGGCATCGCCCTCGATCGTGCGGGGAATATCTGGGTAGCTGCCAATGAACGGAATGCAGTCGCTGTTGTTACGAAAGATGGAAAGGTCATTGAGGTTTTCCGTAATCCCGTTAACCTACCGCAGCCAGTGTCATTAGGAGTTGGTTTGAGGAATGCGGGCGACCAATCCGTAGGCAACAACCGCATCCTCGAATTTCCAACCAGCCCCTTTATCACAGGAAGGGTTTTGTGCATTTCTCAATCCGATGGTGACCGGCGAGACAATTCCCCCAGGAGCGCCGGTGAAGTGAACGCCGGCGCAACTTTTGACGGGAAAAATCTCTTAGGGAAAATTTCCTGCATGGACCAGGAGCTGAAAATCCCGGGTCTGCCACTGCCGATCGATGACTAGTTTTTAAACGATGGCAAACCTAGAAAAACAGGCGCTATAAAAACATCTTTGTGGCATCTGGTTTCGTCCTCTGGCGTTGTTTTTTTGTTTGCCGGTCTCTCGGCCGAGATCTAGCTAACGCCGTTTAACCGGTCAGGCTCTCTTCAGATGGAAAGGAACAATCGCGACCGTAATGATGGTCATGCCCCAGGCGAACCAGTCGCCATAACGGACGTAGTAGGTCTCACCATCCAAAATGTCGACGCTGGTTTTTAGCACGTCCGGCACAAACATCGGCAAAGATTGCACCAGTTCTCCTTTGGCATTGACCAATGACGTCACCCCGGTATTGGTGACACGGAGCAAACTCCGGCGGGTTTCAATGGCGCGGGATTGCGCCAGGCGGGCGTGTTGCCACGGTCCAACCGATGCGCCGTACCAGGCGTCGTTGGTGAGATTGACCAGGAGGTTGGCGCTACTTTCTTTGACAAAATTGCGGGACAATTCGGGCATCAAATCCTCGTAGCAGATCAGCGAGCCGATGCGAATGCCCCCCGGCATCTCAAACGCAACGGGACCGTTCCCTGCGGTAAAACCGTCGGCGAACGGCATTGCCGGCAGCAACGACAGCACCTTGGCAAATGGCAGATACTCGCCAAACGCGAGCAGAACCTGTTTGTGATATCTCGACGAGACCCGACCAGCCGCATCCGTGAAGAATGCCGTATTAAACGCCATAAAATTCGCAGTACCAGGCTTGCCGCGGAAGCTTTTTGCACCGAAGATAAAGTAGGATTGGTCGGACAGCGGCGGCAACAAATCGGCGGGCAGATACTGCAACTGATCAGGTAACCAGACCTCAACTGCCGATTCCGGCCAGATCACCAGAGCCACGGCGTCCAACTGGCTGGTTAATTTCTTGTGCTTCTCAAGGTTTTGCTTTACCAAGGCTGGATTCCACTTGAGGTCGATGTCGATATTCCCCTGCACCGCCGCCACCGGCAACTTCGGCGCCGCGACGATTTCTTGCCCTACAGCACCTAAACGCTGGTAACCATAAACCAGCGACATCACCACAATTACGGCGCAATAAGCGAGCGCCGGTAAGTGCGACCGACGCGCCTCATCGCCAGGGTAAACGATTCGAAACGCCGCGGCATTAAACCACATCAGTAAAAAGCTCGCCCCATAAGGACCGACCAGATCGGCCGTTTGAATGAACAGCGAAAATGAAACCTGGCTGTTGGCGAGATACCATGGAAACAGCAGCGGGAACCAGAATTCGAGCGCAACCCAGAAGACCGCCGGCAGAATCTGTAACGGCCCAAATCCAAACCGGCGCACAAGAGAGGCGAAGATCGCCATCTGTGCTCCCTGCAAAATCGCATAGACGAGGAATACGAGGGTACTGATCGAATAGGGAAAGCCGCCGAACACATTGATCGTGTAGACAAGCCAATGAAACCCGATCAAATGAGCGATAGTGCCCGTCATCCAGCCATACAAAACCGCCCGGCGCAGAGTTTCCGCTTGAGTGATGGCCCGGAAGAGCGGCACGAAGGCGATCCAAGCAAGTGGAAATAAGCTAGGGGCAAGATAAGGAGCGGCTAACAGAATGGCTGCTACTATGAGCGAGTATAACTTGCTTGACATATTAATTTTCAAACTATAAATGAATAATCCCATCTATCTGTAAAAAGTTATCACGAACTATCGGTGAAAACATAATCACCCGAGCTACGCGGAGGCGCATCATGGAATCGACGCAACGAAAACTTGTGTCGCTGGCTGCGGCAATTCTTATGACCGTTGTTTTCGGCGGATCCGCTGTCGCTCAATCGGTACTTAGCGACGACTGGGAAAAATTCTTCAATGAAAAAGTCTCTTTCGGCGGATTCGTTGAGAATACGACCGGGTTCTCCATCAGCCATGGGAGCCGTTTTTTTAACACATCGAACCGGTTCATCATGAACCGGTTTACAATTCAGCCGGAGTTTAATTTTGAATTCACGGAAAGTTTCAAACTGTTCCTTTCCTGGAGATTCGTTGCCGAACCCCGCTACAGCGCGGAAACCAAAAGCCGTGAAGCAGCCGTCCAACCGGCCGGAACCGGGGGAGCCTTACCTGTGGACTTCTATTCGGAGTACAAAGGTGTTCCCTGGGAGGCAGTCGCAGACATTCTACCCACGGATCGGTTGCATTTAAGAATCGGTCGGCAATTCATCTCATGGGGGGAAACGGACGGACAGAGGCTTTTAGACGTCATCAATCCCCAAAATCTAACGTTTTCCCCACCCGCTGCTGTCAATCTCTTTAGTTTGGAAGAATCCCGAGTTCCCCAGTGGGGAGTCAGAATGTTGTACACCGTACGCCCGGTCAGCAATACGATTCTAGAACTTTTTGGCAATCCCGGTTTCGAAAATAAGAAAGATCGAGTCGATGAGTTTGCGCCGACCAACGATATCAGCGACGGCAAGGCGGACGGCGACCTAAGATACGGACGATGGTCGGGCCACCCGGAATCCCGCATGCCGGTTGCCCGTCTTTTGGCCAATCCGGTTGGACCCGCTCCCGTCGTAGTGCCTGCCTTCAAGAGGGATTATCCCGATGCCGGCGATGCCTGGAAAATCGGTGGACGGATTACGCACAGCTTTGGTGAGCTAAATGCCGGTATCGGTTACATACGGGGTTACAATCCTCAGGCCAATGATATGGTTTTCAAAATGAAAGGTGCCCCGATTTCTTGCGGGCCACCGGCCTGTCCTCCAGGCGGAACCCTGGTGCGGGCCGACCTGGTTAACAATCAGACCAACATTTTCGCTGCGCATTTCAATTATCCAGTCGGGGAACCGCTGGGTATTCCGATCAAATCTGCGATGAGGGGCGAACTCGCTTTTTATCCGGACAAACCTTACAACATCGGCGAGTTCCCAGGCCGAAATTGTAACACCGGTGCGCCAACGGGTCTCAGAGCCGGCCCTAGCTGTGAGCATTCCGACAATGTCGTCGAGAAGCATACCATCCGCTATGCTCTGGGCTTTGACCGTTCAACGTTTATCCCGTTTCTTCAGGACGATCCCTGGCGACCGTTTCGAATGAGTTTGCAGATCTTCCAAAGCATAATTTTAGACCATGAGGATGGTATTCGGGCTTTCGGCCACGCAACCCAAATCGAGCGGTTTTCGACGTTATTTACCTTTAGAATCGGCACGGGATATCTAGGCGATACGATTCTGCCGGATGTTTTTGTCGGCTATGATCCGGCGGGGTACTATTCGGTCAACCCGGCAATAACCTACCAGCCGCCCTGGAACGAGAAGATTCAACTGACCCTGACGAGCGCCATCTACGGAGGGCATAATAAGTTTGGTGGTTTAGGGCTTTTCTCCGAAAAAGATTCGGTCTTTCTGAAGATGCGCTATCAATTTTAGGTTTACGATTGGGAGATTTTGAGATGAAGCTAATAGCCCGGAGTCGCGGCTTGGTTGCTCGCAACGGCGCTGCCGCGTGTATTTTCTTGTACATCGCTATGTTTTTGTCCTTTCCTGGGATCACTCCCGCCGCGGAAACCGATTTAAAGCCGGGCGACACCATTGGTCCACAAAATTGGCAGAGTATCCAGGGCATGGTCGGCGAAAATCTCCTCAATCGGATCAAAGGCGGTTATACGATCCAGATCAAGCCGACCAAGACCTACCGGCCGCTGAAGGAATACGTTGAAGCAACGGAAAAATACTCCGGCAAGGTCAGCCTCGGCCCTAATGGAGAGTTGCTCAACTATGTGGCCGGCCAGCCGTTTCCCAAGTTCGATCCGAACGATCCCCAGGTCGGGCAAAAGCTAGCTTGGAACTTTTTCTATCGCTGGTTGGGCGACGATTACAAAACCGGCGGCGCGGTAAAAGGCGGCAAAATCATCCGCGCCGCCATCGAGAAAGACGGCTCTGAACGCCGCGCGGACTTGGTATCGTATTTTCTTTTTCCGAGCACTCGCTACAGCTTGAATCCTAAGCCGGCAATTCCAGGCTACGAACATATAGATTTCATGCAGCTTCGAGTCGATAGCTATCCGCGCGACGCTTCCGGCACGACGACACTGGAGATTCGTTATAAAGATCCCGGCCGGGCCGACGATCTCTACATCTATCTTCCGAGCATCCGCAGAATCCGGCGCGCCACCACGACCCAGAGATGTCAAACGCTGGCTCCGAGCGAATTCAACCTCGACGACATCAATAGCTTCAACGGCAAAATTACTGATTTCAACTATAAGTACCTGGGCGACAAGAAGATCTTGGCGAACATCAGTCAGGAGCATCTCCCGTTCGCGCGCAAGCCGGGCGATTACCTGCCGTTGGATGAGAAGTGGGAGGTCGTGGATACCTACGTGCTGGAGGTCACTCCCAAGGACTCGAGCTATTGTTACCCGAAAAAAGTTCTTCATCTAAATAAGGTAACTTTCGACACGCACTGGACATTGATGTGGGATAGCAAAGGAGCTTATTGGAAGGAACAATTTGGTTTTTTCACTCCGGTAAAACTTGCCGATGGCCGCGAAGTTTGGTCGGTGGGCGATGTGGTTATTCACAACGTTCAGAATGGCCGAAGCACGATTGTTACCGCCACGCGCGCTTATAATCAGGGTTATCCGGCCAGCATGTTTAGCCTCGGAACCTTGCAGAGCATCATGCGCGGAGGATCGATTGAATAATGTCGAGCTGAGTTGATGGATCCTAATCTTTTTTCAGCTTCCGAATTTAAATCCGCTCCATGCATTTGCTCTTTTTTTTTCTCATATGGGTCCTCCTGGGATTAGCTCCGGTAGTTCTTCCTGCTCATGCGGCAACTCTCTCGAAAGAGCCCGCGCTCCAAGAGAATTTCTACGGAGTTCACATTTCGGACAATCTCTCTTGGATTGTTGGCTACTACGGGACCATCCTCCACTCCATCGACCGTGGTAAGACCTGGGAGATTCAACCGAGCCCTACGCGCCAGGCTTTATTCACTGTTCGTTTCGTCAGCCCGTTAAGCGGCTGGATCAGCGGCAGTTACGGCACGCTTTTGCGGACCGACGATGGCGGCAAGAGCTGGCATGCTCAGTCGCTTAATATCACAGAGCATCTGTTTGCTTCACATTGGCTGGACGAGAGCCGCGGCTGGCTGGCCGGCAACCGGGGCATGACGATCCACACGAGCGATGGCGGTCACTCCTGGAGCAAAACTGTAGTGCCCGGCGACTTCACTTTTAACGCGGTCAGCTTCGCCAGCGCCTCGCGCGGATGGCTCGCCGGTGAATTTGGGGTCATTTTTCAGAGCTCGGATGGTGGTAAGAGCTGGGCCAAGCAAAAAAGTCCAGTAGAAGTTTCGTTTGACAGCGGCGCAAGCCAAAATTTGTTCGCGCTGCTATTCACGGCACCTAGTAACGGCTATGCCTTCGGGCTCGACGGAGTCGTGCTCAATACCACTGACGGATCGCGCTGGGAGATCGTTCGCCAGCGGGAAAACACCGATAGCACAACCGCAACCCATCATCTCTTCGCCGCAGCCGAGTTTAACGGACGCATTTGGGCGACCGGTGAAAGAGGCACGCTGCTGCAATCCGATGTTGACCACGCGCAGTGGCGTCAAGCCGAACTGCAGATCCCACGTGCTAGCTTGAACGCCATCGCCTTTGGCAAAGACGGCTTCGGTCTGGTGGTGGGCAATCGCGGGCTCGTGCTGCGAACCGAAGATGGCGGCAAGAGCTGGCAGCGGCTCAAGATCATCACCCGATCCTTGGAAAACCATCAAAGCGCCCGATGAGACGGCTTGCCACCTTCATTGTCAGTAAGCGCGCCATCATTTTAGGCGCCATTGTCGTCGTGACTCTGTGGTTTGCTTACCTTTCAGTCAAAATCG
>DASUVS010000372.1:0-7205 GCA_036378835.1 Binatia bacterium
GTCCGACGGTTGGAACTTTTATCATTGCGCGGAAGACTCTGTTTACGGGCTGCTCAAAAGGATCTCAGATACAAGGCGCGCGAAGTTCGATGAGCTGAGGCGTACGCTTCAGTACGTTGAAGCGAATCGGGCGAGCGCAACGAAGTATATGAGTCCTTTTCAGCGGCCTGTTAATTTTGAAAGAGCATCGTCAAGTATCCGGTCCCATTGCTTCCCTGATAGCAGAGCGACTGACCTCTGACATCTTTGCCTAGGGCTCCGCGCATCATATAGAGATGGCCGGCCCGGCCTTCGGGATTCCAGGTTTCGAAATCATCTTCGCTCAAGTCGAGCAGCCGACCGTGCTGTCCTCTCTCGAGCCACTCTTGGGCGAGCCGATCGAAACGTTCTCCCTGTGGCACGACGTATTCGGGCGGCTTGGAAAAATCGAATGTATGCGAGAGCCCGCCACTGGCGACGAAAAATGCTCTGCGACCGAGTCGCCGCACTGCCTCGGCGATAATCTCACCAAACCGGCGATGCGCTTCACGCGGCCCGCGCCACCAGATTGAGCACGGCAAAAGCGGGATGCTCCGCTCCTGGCAGAGTAAACTGCCCGGTACCCAGACTGCGTGCTCCTGCGCGACCCGATGGATACGCCTGACCGGTAGTCCCGCGCCGCGCGCCAGGCCGCCGATCAGGGCTGCGAGCTCCGGGTCGCCCGGAAAACTGAAAAGCTGCGGTTCCACGCCCTGATAAGACGCGTCGCAGCCATCTTGGTGTTGCGCGCCATCATCGATAAAAAAGCCGTCCCTCGGCATCCAATGAGTCGATGCCAAGACAATCACATCGGGTTGCCATTGCTCCAAGTGCCGGCGCACTTGATCGATGGCATCCAGCGATTTGTTACGATGATCGTTGGGGCGGTGGCGCGCCTCGTACATTGGGATCGTATGCGGCAACACGGCAGCGCCGATGAAGCGGCCGCTGCCGGACGTGTTCGGGTTGGCAACCGACGCCGGCTCCGCGCCGCAAAATTCGCTCGCGCACCAGGCGGCAAAATCTGCCGATTCCTGTTCCGCTGGGAGCGTTCCTACCACATCCAAAGAGATCACCCGAATCACCGGAACTTGCTCCCGCGCAAGGATTGCCGCGCGTTCAACCGGCATCAGCGCAACAGTGTAGATCGCGTCGTATTTCTCACTCAGGGACGTGCCATTTTCCTGCCGGCTGATCGACCGCGGATAACCAAGCACTTCGACATCGATAACCACGGCGGGCCGATCGCGATAACGGGCAAGCGCCGGTGTCCATAAATCGGTCAAACGGATCAAAGTCCCTGGTTCGAACATGTCGTCGATGGTTCGATAACTCATAAATCACTCCCCGGGTTACTGTTCATCGCTAATCAACTTAGCAAAAAACTATGAACCTTCGCCATAACAAACGGGGCGCGTCGGGGTGATTTCCAGAATTCACTGCGCTCTTTATTGAAACACTTCGACCCCTCCTGCCTGGTCTCGCCGTTTCCGCCCCGATGCGGACAAGAAAAAAGCTGGGGGAAAGGATTGAGCCTAATGAAAGCGTCAGCATTCTGGTCGCATCATCGTTCTATGAAAAGCACCAGTACCAAAGTCCTACTGCGGTTGACACACCAGGGGTTAGATGAATAAATACCGCGCAAGGTAAGCAAGAATCTCATGCCAGACCTTGCACAGGCTCCTTCCCCATCCGCGCGCAGCCAAGCCGATGCCGTGATCCACGTCGAGGGCGTCTCGAAATTTTTTCAAGCGCCGAGCCAAGAAAACCTCGGCGCGTTATTGGATATCGATTTGGAGATCCGGCACGGCGAATTTGTTACCATCGTAGGCCCAAGCGGCTGCGGCAAGTCCACTTTGCTCAAACTGATCGCGGGATTTTCGCCGGTTTCTGACGGCCGGATTATGTTCCAGGGCGGTGAAGTGCGCGGTCTCAACACCCGAGTCGGCTACGTCCCTCAGGAGAGCAAGCTCTTTCCCTGGCTCACGGTGGAGGAGAACGTCGGTTTTGGATTAAGTCCCAAGAAATACTCCCGGGCAAATCGAGAGCGGCAAGTCAGCTACTTTATCAAACTCGCGGGCCTTTCCGGCTTCGAAAAATACTATCCCGCGCAGCTATCGGGGGGGATGAGCAAACGGGCTTCAATCATACGCGCGCTTGCTTATGAACCGCCGGTGATCTTGATGGACGAGCCGTTCGGTCCATTGGACGCCCAGACTCGTATGGTGCTGCAGGATGAGTTGTTGAAGATCTGGGAACAGAAGCGCCAGACCATCGTCTTTGTCACACATGACCTGGTTGAGGCCGTTGCTCTAGCCGACCGTGTAGTGGTTATCACGCATCGTCCCGGCAAGATCAAGGATATCATCAAAATCGATATGGCGAGACCTCGCAACATTTTTGAGATTCACCGCCAGGAAGGTTTTGACGATGCCTACAGCCGTTTGTGGAATATCTTTCGCAACGAGCTAAATATCGGGCCCGCTAGCGAGCGCACTTCATGACGGATCAAGTCGGCCAACCGCGCTCAGCCATAACTCAGCCCAATCGCGCAACCACACGATCAACGTCGATCTTTTCAATGCGTACTCTGACGGTAACACTAATCCGCAGCGCCATTGTCATCGGCTTTCTTCTTGCGTGGGAACTCGCGTCCGGCAGATGGATCGAACCGTTTCTCATCAGCAGTCCCAGCCGTATTATTACGTCGCTAATCACCGGATTCTCCTCGGGTGACTTGCTGCAACACACCTGGGTGACTTTTATGGAAGTCGCCATTGGTTTTCCCATCGGCGCTATCACCGGTATCGCCCTCGGTTATGGCTTCGGTCGCAGCCGCTTGCTCGCCGAAGTTTTTGAGCCGATCATCATCGCCCTCAACGGCATTCCACGCACCGCACTCGCGCCTCTCTTTATCGTCTGGTTGGGAATCGGGCTATGGTCGAAAGTCGGCGTGGTATTTCTCCTTACCTTCTTCCTCAACTTTTTTAACACCTATACCGGGATGCGGCAGATGGATCAGGAGTACGTCGATCTGGCCGGCCTCATGGGAGTCCGCGGTTGGAAATTGACGTTAAAAGTTATTTTCCCGGCTATCTCGCCTTATGTTTTTACCGGACTCCGCACAAGCATTCCCTTCGCGGTCATCGGCGCCATTGTCGGTGAATTCGTCGCTGCAACTGAAGGAGTGGGGTTTTTCATCCGCATGTCGGCCGGGATTTTCAGAACCGCCGATGTGTTCGTCGGGATCATCGTGTTGATGATCATGGTCATCATCATGGATAAGATCGCCGAGGCAGTGGAGCGCCGGGCATTACGTTGGCAGACGCAAAAAGAGCACGTTCAGATCCAGGGGTAAGATGAAAGGAGAACGAGCAATGAAGAGGCTCATGAAAATCGCGCGCGTGATGATCACGCTCTCTGCTTTTTTATTCGCCAGCGCGCCGGCAAAAATCTATGCGCAATCAAAGGAAATGCCCGAAGTGATTATGATGACGGCGGTGCCCAATTTCGCATTCGCCGCCATCTGGGTTGCGGAGCAGCTAAAATATTTCGAACAGGAAGGTGTGCGGGTCAAGATTACCCCGGCTTCGGGAGGCTCGCCGTGCCAGTCAGCCGTCGTCGGGCGTTCGGCGCACTTTTGCGCTTCCAGCTCCGAAGGTTTGGTATTGGCGCAAGTTGAAGGAGCGCCACTAATCGCCATCCAGGCGCACAACCGCGCTCTGACATTAAGCGTCGCCATGCGGAAACCGATCGTGGATAAACTGGGATTGACCCGGGAGAGCCCCATCGACGCGCGGCTTAAGGCGTTGCTCCAAGTGGGCACGATTGGCGCCACCAGCCCGGGGGCGGTTTCGGAGCAGATTTTCAAGTTCCTGGTTAAAAAGGCCGGAGGCGATCCGTCCAAGCTCAAGTTTGCCTACCTCGGCGCCGCGGAACTCCCGGCATCGCTGATGAATAATGTGGTCGACACTTACGCGCTCTCGCCGCCCTCCGCCGAGGTGACCGAACCAAGCGGCAAGGGCTATGTCTTGATTCCGCTCGGCAAAGGCGAGGTGCAGGAGCTGACGGATTATCCTTACGAGGTCCTGATGGTCCGGCCGGACTATCTCGAGTCTAATGCGAAAACCGCCACCGCGGTAGCCCGCGCGATATCGCGCGGCGGCGCGCTCTTCCGCAGCAAACCGGAAGCGGCAAAGAGCGCCCTACGCAGTCACCGTCTTTTCGATAAGCAGCGGATACCGGACGACGTATTTGATCTTTCCTTCGACATGGTCGTCAATGCGATGCCGACTTGGGGCAACATGAACCAGGAGGGTTGGCAGAAGGTGGTCAATTTCGCCGGCGGCGCAGGGATCATCAAAGATCCCTCCAAAACACCGTCGGCTAAAGAAGGCGTGCTATGGACCAATAAGTACGTCGGCAAGCCATAGCCCATTCGTTCATCGCGCGATACGAGAAAGGAATGCGGAGGTTGCGGGCGCAGTAAATAGCTTGTCACTTTTCACTCTTAAAGCCTCGCCTTCTAAAGACGAGGAGGAGAAATGATCACCGTATTCGCATCGATGCGGCCTATCCTCAAACCAGCCTTGGTTACTGTGCTCGCCATCTTGTTGGCGATCCCTGGAAAAATTACCGCACAACAAAGCGAACTCGCCGATGTGACGATGGCTACTGCGGTAGGCAACCTGGCGTATTCGGCGGTTTGGGTTGCCGAACAGCTTAAGTACTTTGAGGAGGAAGGTGTGCGGGCGAAGATCACGGTTGCCGGCGGCGGGGCTCCATGCCAGTCGGCGGTCGTGGGCAGATCGACACATTTCTGCGCCTCGAGCTCCGAGGGGCTAGTGCTCGCAAAACAGGAAGGCGCATCGCTCATTGCGGTGCAGGCCCACAATCGTAACGTGACGTTGGGCATTGCGGTACGTAAAGCGATTGCCGACAAACATAAACTTACCCGAAAGAGCCCATTGAACGAGCGTCTGAAAGTCTTGACTCAATTGGGCACCATCGGCGCGACCAGTCCAGGCGCGGTATCGGAGCAGATCTTTAAGTTTCTGGTAAGAAAGATCGGCGGTGATCCAAGCAAATTGAAGTTCGCATACCTGGGCGGCAACGAGTTGGTTCCCGCGTTAATGAACAACGTCATTGACGCCTTGGCGCAGTCCCCGCCGCAAGCCGAAAGCACCGAGGCAAGCGGGAAAGGCTACGTTCTGATCCCATTAGGCCTCGGCGAAGTAACAGAGCTGACGAATTATCCCTATCTGGTTTTGATGTCTCGCCCCGATTGGGCGGAACAGAACCCTAAACTCGTGAGCGCAACCGCGCGGGCAATCTCACGTGCCGGCGCTCTCTTCCACACCAATCCCGATCAAGCCAAGGCCGCGTTGCGGGCGCACCGACTATCCGATTCAAAACGGCTCGACGAGGATTTATTCAATCTGGCCTATTCCATGGTGGTCAACGCGATTCCGGCCTGGGGTAACATGGATCAGGAAGGGTGGCAAAAAGTGCTGAACTTTGCTGCCGGTGCCGGAATCATTAAAGAACCGGCCACGGCATCGGCTAAAGAAGGCGTGTTCTGGACCAACAAATATGTTGGCAAGCCATAGCGTGGCTGCCGACAGAGTTTGCATGAGGTGAAACCGATTATGAGCTTCCGTAAACGCGTTCGCCAATCATTTTCTGCGCTTGCCGTACTCACTGGAACTGCACTTTGTTGGCAACCCAGTTACGCCCAGCAGAAAGATCTTGGCGAAGTGAATATTCTTACTGCCGTTTCCAACATGGCATTCTCCGCTCTCTGGGTTGCTGAACAATTGAAGTACTTCGAACAGGAAGGCCTGCGCGCCAAGATCACTCCGGCCGGCGGCGGTGCGCCATGTCAAAACGCGGTAGTCGGCCGCTCCGCGCACCTCTGCGCTTCAAGCTCGGAAGGACTCGTACTGGCGCAAATCGAAGGCGCGCCCCTGATCGCGATCCAGGCGCATAACCGCAATCTGACGTTGAGCATCGCCATCCGCAAGGCGATCACCGATAAATTCAAAGTGACGCGCGGCAGCCCGCTTAACGATCGGATCAAAGTATTAACCGAACTCGGCACCATCGGCGCGACCAGTCCGGGTGCCGTATCGGAGCAGATATTTAAATTCCTCGTGCCAAAAGTGCAAGGTGATCCGAGCAAGCTCAAGTTCGTTTATCTCGGTGGGACCGAGTTGCCTCCAGCGCTGATGAATAACGTGATCGATGCTCTGGCGCAGTCTCCGCCCTCTGCGGAAATCACCGAGGCCGCAGGCAAGGGTTATGTGTTGCTTCCGCTTGGCCTGGGCGAAGTGACGGAACTGACGAATTATCCTTACGAAGTTCTGATGGCGCGGCCGGATTGGGCCGAGCAGAATCCCGCTCTGGCGACCGCCGCATCCCGCGCGATTTCGCGCGCCGGCGCGCTTTATCACAGCAACCCCAGCGCGTTCAAAGCCGCGCTGCGCGCCCATCGTTTTTCCGATAAATCAAAGCTGGAAGACAACGTCTTCGACCTGGCCTATTCGATGATCGCGCCGGCAATGCCAACCTGGGGCAACATGAATCAGGAAGGTTGGCAAAAAGTTGTCGATTTCTCGACCGGGGCGGGCATCATCAAAGACCGATCTAAAGCGCCTTCGGCGAAAGAAGGCGTGCTGTGGACGAACAAGTATGCGGGGAAATAATCGAGGTTTTTAGTGCAGGGTTTTGGTAGCGGTCGACTAATCATTGGGCTCGTGAACAACAAATTCACAGCACGATTCAGTCATTATTCCGGGCGAGCTGGCAATATCTAGCGCGATCCGGAATCCAGGAATTCTTTTGAAGTGCTGGATGCCCTTTTTTCCACGGGCATGACGGCGCGTTGAATTTTCAACGTTGTTCCGTGACGGGCATCACATCCGGACGCGGCATGAATCAAGAGGTTTTTTGTTCGATCAAGTCGGAACCTAATTGTGAGCCGTCGGTCCGGCAATCCAGAATGCGTGACCAGTTCGAGTAGGTGGACAATTTGATGACCTCTACACGCAACTGTTTAAACAGGTATCGAATTACCGTCGCTCATCACGAACCATTTCGGCTAGTTCACGCCTGAATCTTCTGCGTACGAAGGATCGGCGAGCCTAAGTTTCCGCCGAGAGTTTTCAAATCCGGATGTCCGTCACTAT
>DASUVS010000373.1:0-11507 GCA_036378835.1 Binatia bacterium
GGGTATCAAAAAGCGTGGTCCTATTCCTATGAGCTGATTATTCTTGATGTGCGTATGCCGGGACTCTTAGGCACCGAGATTGCCGCGGCGCTAAAGCAGAAAAATCCCTCAGCCAAAATCATCCTGATCTCGGCCTTCGCCGATGCGGTATTGCGTGAAGCCGCTTCAAACCTCGGCACTCCGGTTCTCTCGAAACCATTTTCACCCGCCGAGTTGTTTCAAGCGATAGATAACACAATGAGTGAGCACGAGGGGTAAACCACGCTGGCGCGCTAACTAGTACGTGCCCGCGCGCCGCCCCGCATGCTGTTCTAACCGGGTGCTGCCACAAACCCCCACCCTGCGCGCATATTTGCCTCAGCCCGGCAGTGCCGAGCTAACACACGGTACAAACGTTGAGAGTACTCCGCGCGATGCAGCCGCGCTCTGGGGGCATCGATCTTGCTCTAGGTACATATGGCGTCAGAGCGCGATGAACGGCTCAATCATCGAGATTACAACTTCGAATTGCACCGATGAAGACACATAGCTGTTTCACCTTAGCGAGGCGAGTCGCGGTGCTTGCGCAACTCGGTAGCTCGGACCCACGACAATAACTCAAAAGAGATGTGTCTATGCCAGAAATAAAAACGCGCGCCGATCGTCCGTTGGAAGATTCCTCGGTAGCGGTTGGCGAGATCATGAACACCGAAGTCGAATCCATCGAACCTAACGCGACCGCAAGCTTCGCCTGGTCGGAGATGCGACGGCGTGGCATCGGCCATCTGGTGGTCATGGAATACGGACGATTGCGAGGAGTCGTTTCTCAACGAGATTTTGGACGGCCTACGAGCGCTGTCATTCGGACGGGGCGCATGGTTCACGATCTGATGACGCCAACGGTTGTGAGCGTTGACATTGCGCGAAGCAGCCAACTTGATGTTGGAACGACACATCGACTTACTCCCCGTCTTTGATGGTGGCAGGCTCGTTGGCGTCGTAAGGGACACGGACGTGTTCGATGAACTTGGGTCGCAGTCCTAGACGGCGATCGTTCCCAGGGTGGTTACCGAAAGCGCTCAAGCGAAAGGCGGGCCGTAGTACCACAACCCCGGTTCCCGCTCACATCCGAGTCTTGGGAGCCAATCTCAGCAAGGCTAAACGAGAAGAGATCCGTCGAAAACTCGGAACGAAATTGGGGAAATTTGCAGAGGCCAACGAACGGGTAACGGTCCGCGTCAAGGATATGAATGGGCCACGTGGCGGCATCGATCAGGCATGTACTATTAAGGTCGTTTTGAGGAATCTCCCCAGCGTAGTTGTCGAAGACCGATCAGCGTCGCTCGATATGGCCGTCGGCGCTGCTCACTCCGGGACGGAGCGGGCTGTGCGCCGGGTTTTGCAACGCAGGCGCATGAAAACAATCAAAAAACCGCAACTGGTCGAGAACAATTTCGGATAAAGCAAATAATTACCGGAAACTAATCGCAAGGCAGGCTTCAATAACATCTTAGATTGGAATTATCAGCGTGCTTAGACGCTGGTTATGGTCGGGTAATCTGCATACGGTAGGTTCGTCCAACGAGACGCTACCAAGAAGAAGCCATCAAGTCGGCCAGCCTGACCGCCTTTTTGGATCACGCATGCGCGAACGTGTGATTTGCAGCCGCTGGCTAAACCCTGCCATTTGAGCCGAATCCGCAGCGCAACTCTGATTGCGCTGTCGTGCTTGATGGCTGTGCCGATATCGAAGCGCTTAGTGAGCATTAGCTTGAGGCCATAGGTATCAATCATGAGCAAGTTGAAAAATATACTGGCCGCCACCGATTTGTCGCCACGTGGTGATAAAGCGTTGGCACGCGCGGCGCATCTCGCCAGAGAACACAGCGCAAGATTGGCAATCCTATATGTGCAGCAAGAGCGCGCCAGAGAAAATGCAAAATTACACCGAATCGCTGGCACGATCGAGAAAGGCCTGCGCGAAACGATAGCAGCATGGTCCCTCGATGATGCGGCTGCGATAACGCTGGTCAGCGGGAGGCCGTCAGCGGAAATTATTCGGCACGCCCGCGAGGCGGAGGCTGACTTGATTGTCGCTGGCGATCGCGGAGCCAATCTTTTAGCGGATCTAATTCGACCGGCAACCGCTGAAAGCTTGGTCCGCCAGGGAGATCGCCCCGTATTGCTGGTAAAACACACTCCGCGTGGTCCCTACCGGCGGGTGCTGGTGCCGGTGGATTTCTCGGAACATTCCCGGGGCGCGCTGGAATATGCGCGACGGCTTGCGCCGGACGCAGAAATCCATGTTCTGCATGCCTACGAGGGAGTAGAGCGCCAACTCTGGAGAACAGATATAAGAAAATCGGAAATCATGCGGTATCGGCGTGAGTCGGCGAAGCAAGCGCGGCAAGCAATGAAAGCTTTTCTGGATCGCGTCGACGGTGGAACTTACAAGCTGCGGCAAGGAATATGGTTTGGACGAGCACCGCAAGTCATCACCATGGTTTCGAAACGTTTGTACCCGGACCTGGTGGTCGTCGGGACTGCCGGCCGCAAGACTTGGCCGCAGCTGTTTAGGGGGAGCGTGGCCCAATACGTCATGCGTGAAGTTCAGTGCGACGTGCTGGTGGTGCAACCGGCGCGCACCCGTATGGAGCTGGATTCAAAAAGTCGGCGCGCGGCTTGAACCGGGAGCAGGAGCGACGGCGCGTCTACGCTTTGGTTGCTTGATACCGCGGCCTTTGATGCTCAAGATGCCTGTTGCGCAATCAATTTGCTGTCGCCCAAATGTGTGCGATGCGCGGCACCACGCCTCAGTATTAGGCGGAATGCGATCAAGCAGCTCGTTCGGCCTTACACTTCCGCTTGTGCAGATGCGCTATTCGAGCGCTGACGATCAGATATCCGTGATCGAAGCTGAGCAATCACACGCGGTTTCCGAGTAGAGGCCCAGCGGGTCTTATTTCGAACCGGTTTTCGGTGGCAGATAAGATAACCAGATGAGAACTGCCGGCGGACCTTCCTGTACGAGCGCTGGTCGATGCGCGGCGTCTTGGCATCTAAGTTGCTCTACTAATACACGTCACCCGAAGACAATCGAATCCAAGCCAGAGTCTCCCAGATCGAGCAACGGCTAGAGAATCCTTCGCGAACTTACGCCGGCAGAACCGATCAGGAAATATACGAAACGAATGAGTCAGATGTCCGGTCGCTCGTATTCACCAAGCGACGCGGTCTATTTTGCTATCAGGAGGTATTATCATGATCAGAAAAATTTTGGCGCCAACCGATCTTTCAACACTCTCAAAGATGGGCGTGCGCTTTGCTCTCACCACTGCGAAACACTTTGACGCTGAAGTCAGCATCTATCACGTCGTAGACGCAGACGAGATTTGAAAACTAGGTGATAGCCTCACGGGGGCGCACTTTCATCGAAAGCGCGTTGCCTGACGTGCTGGAAACTTACTTGCACACTTACGAAGTCAGCCTGGCACAGTTCGTAGGGCAAAACTTTTCAGATCTAACTTCCAGCGGCTAAGGTCGAGGAAAAGGTAGAACTTGGCAGTCCAAGCAAGAATATTGTCGACGCACGCAAAGACGGAGGGAGTCGACTTGATCATCATGGCTACTCGCGGGAAGAGTGGACTGTCGCAGTTATTTTTAGGAAGCGTAACCGAGCAGGTCATCCGCAACGCGCGTGTCCGGTACTGGCCATTCCCCCTTTTCCAGCGACGGTCGGAGAGTCGGATAACGAGAAGCGTTTTGAGCCGGTGAAAGTCTCCGGCTATCAGGCACGGTCCAAGTCACGCTCCCGCCGGCGCCATCCCTATATGGCCGTAGGCCCGGTCGATATCTGGAGGGCACGAACAAGAGAAAAAGATAAAATGATTTGAAGATAGGAAAAACGGGAAATGTTTGTCAACGTCGCTAAGGTGAACAAGCTGACAAGAGGAAAGGCGAAACTCATTCGTGTCGAGGGCCGTTCTATTGCAGTCTTCAATGCTGATGGAGCGTTCTATGCTCTCGAAGATACGTGTCCCTTTGACGGCGCCTCTCTCTCGAATGGATGGGTCGCTGGAAGCGTAGTCGAATGCCGGGGGACAGGGCCAAATTTTTTCTCCCGAATGGCGAGTGTCTCTGGCAATTGGGAGGGAAAAATATCAGGAGCTTCAGGGTACTGGCCGATACGGAACACGTCTTTGTCGAGTTGCGGCCAAGGTCGGCGCCTGAAATGACCCAAGACGAGGGTGCAGCCGGCTTGCGGCCCGTTGCGATGGCCGGTGGCCGACTCTGATAAGAGTCGGATGCTGATCACAATCAAAAGAATAAAAATAATGGAGACGGTTATGTCGATTAAAAACAAATCCAGCGGTCATCATGGAATTTATATCACTGAATTCGATAAGAAGCGGCTTAAAGGACTCATCAAATTTGCCGCGGAGCGCTGGGACAACAAGGTCTTACCGTATCTGGAGGACTTGGACGGAGAGCTCGATCGAGCCGAAGCCGTTAAGCCGGAGGAAATCCCGACTGATGTCATTACCATGAACTCGACGTTTCGCTTGAGGGACTTGGATAGTGGAGAAGAGGTCGTTTACACCTTGGTTTTTCCGGCTGAGGCCGATTCCAAGAACCGTAAGATTTCAGTCCTGGCGCCGATCGGGACCGCAGTGTTGGGCTATCGAGTTGGCGATACGGTCGAGTGGGAGGTGCCGGCTGGGATCAAAAGGTTGAAAGTCGACGAGATCGTCTATCAGCCGGAAGCGTCGCGCGAATTTCATTACTAACTCTCCGCAATACAGAGGAAACTCTACTTGTGCGAGGTCGAAAGAAAGACTAGAGAAAAGGCGACGACGTTTATGGGAGAAACACTGCATGACATCGGAAATAACAGAGTTAATGAAGATTGGTCTTTATCTTCTCTTAAGTTTCGGCGGCGGAATAATGATAGCAGTGTTAGGCATTCTTTTGATCATTGTAATCGGCGCCGTGGGCGCTTGGTTGGTCCATATACTGCTTCGTCCGAGAAGCGGACAAATCCGCTTGTGACAAACAGAAAAGGATCGACAGAGAAGTCAGGAAGATCAATCCGTGCATTTCGCATCGTCCGGATGTTTGAAGTCAGCCCAGATTAGAGACTCATTCCGAAGATGAAATGGAATCGGTAGCTCAATTATTTAATGAAAGAGAAAGGATCCACTTGAATATGATACTTTTAAATTCTGTCTTTATGGTATTTGGTTTGTTTTCGTCGGTTGTTTTGCCTAGCGGCATCATTGCCACGCTGTGTCTAGCGATTGCCGCGCTGGTGATTAGTATCGGCGAATGGAAAACAAGATTGGGGCTTTTGCCAAAATTCAAGAGTTTCCCCGCCCCGGCCCAGGAGCGACATCGCTACCGGTCGTCACCATCAAAATTTACAAGATAGCGGGCCCTTTGGGGTTAGGGATCGTCCGGAAAACGCCCGCCACCGCACTCGATGCACAGCGGTTAGTGGTGAGATATATTGCGATGCGCTATTTGGTTCTGGTGACTGACTATGACGGCACGATTGCGACCGACGGTCAGGCGGAAACAGCTGCTCTGCAAGCCATCGAACGGCTTCGAATGTCCGGGCGCCGCGTTATTCTGCTAACCGGCAGGCGTATCGATGACCTTGTAGCGGCCTGTCGGCGGCTGCGCCTATTCGATTACGTTGTGGCAGAGAATGGGGCAGTGATCTACGAGCCCCGAACGCGCGAGCAGACGCTCCTCGGCAGACCTCCGCCCGCACCGTTTGTAAAGCGATTAAGAGAGCTGACCGAAAATTCACTCGAGGTAGGAAAAGTGGTAGTCAGCACCTCACTACCTCATCGCGCCGCGGTGCTCGAGACGATCCGGCAAATGGGCTTGGAGCTCCAGCTTATCTTCAATCGTGGCGCCGTTATGGTTCTACCCGCCGGCGTCAACAAGGCAAGCGGTATGCAATACGCATTGCGCAAGCTCGGCTTCTCGGTGCATGAAGCAGTGGGAGTCGGTGATGCCGAGAACGATCACTCGTTTCTTGAACGTTGCGAATGCGCGGTAGCAGTTGCTAACGCGGTACCGTCGATTCGCGAGCTTGCCGCCTTTACCACGAAAAGCGAGGCTGGGCGGGGAGTTGCCGAACTTATCGAAGAGCTGATCGCAAATGACCTGTCACAGATGCAGGGTCAGCTCGAAAGAAACCTGGTGATGCTCGGTTTAGGTTCGGATGGAAGACCGATCACCGTCCCTCCATACGGTCTGAACATCTTGATTGCCGGCGCTTCGGGGAGCGGCAAGTCCACAGTGACGGCGGGCATCGTGGAGCGACTCATCGACCGAGCTTACCAGGTCTGTATCGTTGATCCTGAGGGTGATTACGGTGCTTTGCCGGAAGTCCTGACGCTGGGAAGTCCACGTTCTGCAATCACTGTAAACCAGGCGCTCGCCGTCCTCGAAGATCCCAAGATGAATTTGAATGTGAATTTGTTGGGAATTCCACTCGCGGATCGGCCGGAATACTTCGGACGTCTATTCCCAAACCTGCAAGCTATGAGGACGCGAGCCGGCCGGCCGCATTGGATCGTCCTCGACGAGGCGCATCATATGTTGCCGGTTGAGTGGGGACATGTAGGTCGAGCCTTGCCGCAGAGACTCGGAGAAACGGTGTTGGTGACGGTGCATCCCGAACATGTTGCGCCGTTGATCTTGTCGCTGATCGATGTGGTGATTCTGGTGGGACCCTCCCCAGACAAAACTTTGGAATCGTTTACTGCTGCGACGGAACAGACAGTTACGTGGCCCGCGGGCTTGTCGCACCAACACGGGCATGTGGTCGTGTGGTTTTCGCGCAGTGGAAAAGCACCCTTTTCGATGCGATTATTGCCGGGTCGCGTTGAGCGCATTCGTCATCTCCGAAAGTATGCTGAGGGTAACATGCGGAATCGCAGCTTTTACTTTCGCGGACCGGCTCGGCGTCATAATCTCAGGGCGCAGAACCTTGTGATTTTCTCGCAGATTGCCGATGGTATCGACGAAGAAACCTGGTTGTACCACTTGTACAGAGGCGACTACTCACGGTGGTTTCGCGATGCTGTGAACGACTCGTACCTCGCGGATCATACGCAGCGGATTGAGCAAAGAAAAGATTTGCAACCCGGCGAGACCAGAGATCTTATACGGAGCTTCATCGAAGCTCGTTACACATTGCCGCAGTAGCGTCATTGCGTTTTTGTCCGTCACTTTGAGGTTTACGATGGCGTAAGCCAACTCCGCTAGGGCCAGAGAATGAAAATCGCACAGATCTCGAGCATCTATCTGTCGATCCCACCGAAGACTCACGGAGGAACCGAGCGGATTGTTTTTGATCTCTGCCAGGGCCTCACCAAGCGCGGCAATCAAGTGGAGCTGTTTGCTTCGGGAGATTCTAAGACCGATTGTCTCCTGCAATCTGTGCTGCCCGTAGCCAGTGAAGATGATCCTCGGTCGACATTTTATTTGGAAAAAGAATTTGAGGCGCGCAATACCGAGAATCTCTACCGTCAAGCCGACCGCTTCGATATCATTCACGCCCACTGGCCTACGTTAGCGCCTTACTTCTCGTCTCTTTCAAAGACGCCGACGTTGATTACCTATGCATACATTGAGAAAGGGCTTCATGATTACTATCGGGATCACTTTCCCCGCTGCTTTCCGGTTTGCATCAGTCGGGCGCAAGCCAAAATGCTGCGGGACGAATCCCTGCCGGTGGTTTATAACGGGATCGACCTCGAGGCAATTCCATTCAATGATCAGCCGGAAGATTTTTGTATTATTGTCGGGCGAATGACGCCGGGGAAAGGTATTGCAGAGGCCATCCGCATTGCCAAAAGAGCCAACGTCCGGCTCGTGATCGTTGGCCAGGTCACGTCGCATCTGCCATGGAGCAAACAGTATTTCGCCGAAGAGATTCAACCACACATCGACGGGAATCGGGTGACGCATATCGGCAGCTTACCGCATGATCGGCTTATGCAGATCGTGGCAAGGGCCAAGGGCTTTCTCTTCCCTTCTCAGTGGGAGGAGCCGTTTGGCCTCGCCATAGCCGAATCGATGGCGGCAGGAACTCCGGTGTTGGCGTACCCGCGCGGCTCCATGCCGGAGCTGGTGCGACACGGTGAGAGCGGATATCTGGTGTGCAGCGAGGACGAAATGGTTGAAGCGATTTACCGGATCGAGAGCCTGGATCGAAGACGTTGCAGAGAGTGGGTTCGACAGAAGTTTTCCATTGAGAGAATGGTAGAGAGTTATGAGATGCTTTACCGGCGGATCGCCAGTGGAGCGAGAGCCTGAGGTACGACTCACGGCACACGCCAGCTACAAACAATGGAGTCTGCAAAGGCTCCGCGCTGCTGGCGACTACTGCCAGGCCCGGATCCTGAGCACTGCGGTTCACCTGGAGCTCTTCGAGTGGTTCGGAAATAGAATCAAGAGCGCAAGTGCCGCGAGCAACCGTTTTGGTGGAACTCCGGAAATATGGAAGATATTTCTCGATGCGCTCTGTGCGATGGGACTACTCCAAAAGCGAGCGATGAGTTATGAGAATTCCTCTTTCATACTGCGCTGTCTCTGTTCTGGCGAGGGACTTTTTCTCCGGTCTTATCATGACGCCTGGAACATTTGGGCAACGCTTCCTGATATCCTGACCGTCGGGAAACGACCCAAAATAGCCGAACCGTTCTTTACGGATTCAAAGCGAAGTGAACGATTGCTTCAATCCCTCGATCACGACGCCCGGAAAATTGCGCCTTACTTGATTGACCAGCTGCCATTGACTCGTTCGGAAACCCTTCTCGATGTAGGCGGCGGTTTAGGAAGCTTCAGTATTGCATGTTGTCGCCGATTCTCTCATCTTCGAGCGACCATCGTGGAACACCCCGCAGTGGCAGGTTTTACCTCTCGTGCCGTGAAGAAAGCAAAAATCGCAAAACGGGTAAAGGTGATGAGCGTGGATTTTATGAAAGATGCATTGCCCCGCGGCTTCGATGTAGTACTCATGTCTAATGTGCTTCATGGACAAGGGGCGGCGGAAAATCGTGCATTGCTAAAGAGCGCCTATCGCTCTTTGAACCAGGGAGGGCGGATTGTCTTACGGGATGTCCTGATGAACCGGGCTGGGACGGATCCGGATTGGGGCGCGCTGTTTTCCGTTGCGCTTCTTTTGCAGACACCGAGGGGTCGCTGTTACAGGCTGGATGAAGTGCGCGACTGGCTTGACGCGGCCGGATTCTCGGACATCCAGGGACCATTTCGGTCAAGCCCTTTAGCCTTTGATCCCGATTCCGTGTTGATCGCTGAGAAAAGCAGAATAGCCAAGGATCGAGGCGGGCTAGGATCATGAGCTTAGCCGTAAAGAACAGATCGAGGGGCTACAACCCCGTTGTCTCGACGAAGCAGAACCGCCGCGAGTTTGTCGACGATTTGACCTCAAGGGAGGTTTGGGAAGGAATGAGCGAGCTGATGTTCTCGCAATTTGAATCATGCAACTTGCCGGAAAGATAGCCCTAGTAACCGGCGCGGGTCGTGGAATCGGCAAAGCCATCGCGATCGGCTTCGCTGATTCTGGAGCCGACATTATCGCCGTTTCCCGAACCTTGCCTGAAATCGAAGAGACGGTGCGCACGGTCAACGTTGCCGGCAGACGAGGGCTCGCGATCCGGGCCGACGTCTCTCGCTTCGAGGACGTTGAACGCATCGCGCAACAAGTCCGAAGCCACTTCGGCCGGCTCGATATCTTGGTTAACAATGCCGCATTACGGATGAATTATCTGGGAACGAAAGAGAGTTACTACATTCCGTTCGTTGATCTCACGGTGGAGGATTGGGACAGCACCATCAAAGTCAACCTGCGCGGCCCATTTCTGTGCATTAGGGAGCTCCTGCCGCTGATTCGCACCAACAGCGCAGGAAGCATCATCAACATTTCTGCCGGCGGCGGCAAAAGAGGTATGGCTGGACGAGCACCCTATTGCGCTTCAAAGTTCGGTCTGGAGGGACTGACACAATCGCTGGCGCTGGAGTTTGGGGGTTTAAACATCGCTGTCAATGCGCTGTCACCCGGCAAGCATTCAATCTTGACTGACCAGGCCAAAAGGGAGCAATTAGGACTCTCCCCGGCTGCCTTTTTCATGAAACCGGAGATGATGGTTCCGCCAGCGATTTTTCTGGCGCTTCAAGACGGCCATGGCACCACCGGCCGGCATATCGAAGCACTGGATTGGGTAATGCAGAATGGGCACGGTGGAATCGAGGAATGGAAAGCTAGAGTTTAGTGCCAAGTCGACTGGAGGAAGCAACCATGGCAATCAAAATCTATAAAGAGAAAATGGAATATTTGAACAAGGCGTTGGCCGAGTTGCCGCAAAAATCAGATCCAAAAGACTATCGCTCGACACCGAATGTGACCATTAACTGGGTAGAGAACTGCTCGGGCAAAACTACGATCAGAGATCAGGAGCTGATTTCCGACGAGAATGCCCACAGCACCGGATTCGGTAAAGGCGTCAGCCCAGCTCACACTTTTCTGGCCGGCTTTGGCTTTAGTCATTTCACCCAGTGGGGCCGGGCGGCGGGTGTGCTAGATCTCGAGATCGATTCTCTGGAAGAGCAGGTGCGCGGCTGGTTCGATCGAAGGGGCGAATATCTTTACGAGCTCGGTTATGAGCATAAGGGCTTCGAAGAAATTACCTTTGAAGTCAAGATCCAAAGTAAAGAGAGCGAAGCGAAGATCCGGGAGTTCATCAAGTGGGCCGACCGCTCGCCGCCGCACGCAACCCTCCGTCGCGCCGTTCGCTTGATCGGCATCTTTCATCTAAACGGGCAACATCTTACGACAGCGGTCTATCATCCGGACAGGACTGAGTGGCGTTGAGCTGGTGAAGTTAAGTCACGTGAATGTTGGGTGTTAGCCGGTTGCGACTGCGCTGGTTTTCTCTTAGCCCACAGGTCCGTTAAACGTCGCCGATTCATCTTAGGCAACAACAACATAGAGCAATTCTCAAAGTACGTTATGCAGGAGCCCAAAAGAAGCGCGCCGAGACTAAAGAGAACCTCCGCAAGTGCCAACGAACAACATCATCAACAGATAGAGAGTAGCCGAGGTCAAATAGCCACAAAAGGGTGGGATCATCTTTTAGTTCCTCCTGACGCAACTTGTTCCAAGCGTAGTGAGCAACGATTTCTGTGGGCGCAAATCGTCACCTGTTAGGTATACCGGGCTTTTAAGCGGATTGAACAGCTCTAATTCGCCCGCTACTCTACTTACATGGCGGTCTATCTGGCTCGCAACTGTCCCCGCTGCCGTAATTACTGGGGCGTCACAATTGCTAAACCCGACGGCAGCGGGTCACAACCGGTTCATGGCACGTGTGGCAGGTGCGGATACGAAATCTCGTGGGCGATCGTCAGATCTAAGTCTTCATCCAAATCAGCGCACTCACTGCCGCTGCGAGAGGAACTGATGCATGAATGAGTTGATCGCCATTCAT
>DASUVS010000374.1:0-5581 GCA_036378835.1 Binatia bacterium
GGGCAAAGCATTGAGCCGCTCCTCGTCCCAATCCAACACGATGGCCGACAAGCTATTCGCGTCGGGGTATTTAGCTGCAACTTTGACTCGCATTCGACCGTCTTGTTGTCGCGAGCTTTGCAAGATTTGCAGTTCGATAAATTTTGCCAGCTTGCGTGTTATGGCGAGCGGAAAGCCGCTGAACGATCCTTTTTCGCGAATGTAGACGCGCTCGGCCTTGAGCTGCCGATCGCCGAGGGATATGTACCGATATGCCTTCTTGAAATCGCGCGCGTAGGAATTCTTGAGAAAAGCCTCGACGGTGTTGAACGGCTCCGTTTGTGCGCTGTGCTGCGGCGAGCTATTCCTGTTATATAAAAAAGCGGCCGGCAGGATCAGTATCAAACCCGCCGCCAGGCCGAGAAGCCAACGTGTCAATTTTGGGTTCATCCGATGGTTCTTGATGAATCAAGTCCTCCATTTGGTTTACTCTGCGTTAGAAGTTGGAGCCGGGAATCGGGTAACGAGGCGTCTTAGTTACTGGCTTACGGCGACCGCATACGTGACGTTTAGCTGACGGACTCCCTCGGGCAGATTTCTTCGGAGAAGATACGTGCTGACGAATTCTTCTTCTTTGCCAGGCGCTAATCGCACTGGCAGAAGAAAACCGCAGTCGACAAGGTCGAGATAATCGCGAACTTCATAAGGATCGACTAAGTGGCCGATGCGAGCGAGAAGCTGTTCCTGACCGGTGTTTTTCACCTTGAGCACGACTTTGAAGATTTCACCGGGGTGAGTTATCACATCGGAATGTCGGAGCCGCGCTTGGATTGGAACTGATGTCGGTATCGAGGTTTGAAAGCCGACATTCACCGGCGATGCCCAATTTAGAACGAGTTTCCAGGAATCCCCCTCTTTGATCAATTGGAAAACATCCTCGCCGCCGATCATCTCAATCGCTTGATCTCGACGCAGTTTGTCGATCCGCGCCAGCAGCGCTTTCCGCCCGGTGCTTGGAAGCGCCTCTAGCTTGTCGCTGTCCCAGTCGTGTAGCAGCGGACCTAATTTTGCCGCATCCGGCACTTGGAATTTGATGTTTATTCTGGCGTGTCCGCCATCGATTTGAGTCAGGAGCGAACTCAGCTCTATGTAGCTGGCGAGTACTCTGGCGATCTCGAGTGTGAATCCGCTAAACGCGCCTCGGTCTCTGACATAGCTGGCGCGATCCTTCAGGCGTTGGTCCGAAGAGGCAATATGCGAATAAGCTTCCTCATAGTCCCTGGCGTAGGTCGCCCGAACGTAGCGGTCCAACGTGCTGAGCGCGTCCTGTTCTTCCCCAGCAACAGCGGAAGCTGGATTCAGGCTAAATAGGGTCAGAAGCGCGACCGCGAACAAACCCCCACGGGAGCTTCCAGTCGAGTGCTTTGGTTTCATGCGATCCGTAATTGCCAAGCAAACGGCACAACGGTGCCAAAGGACTTCATCTTCAGGGAGCTTTGGCTGGAATGCTCCAAAGATAGATCGTGCGACCGTTGACTCGCTCGGTTTTGTCGGGTTTCCAATCACCCATATCGAACGCATGAGAGACCACCCGGGAACCCGGTTTAAGTTGTTTCAGGAGATTCGGTTTAAGCTTCAAATTAACATCCGGCAGAAGATACATCGTCACCACTGTTGCCGGCGAGAGATCCACCGTTAGGATGTCCTGTTGCTTGATCTCGGCCAGATTTTCCAAACCCGCTTTGCGAATGTTCTCGCGCGACTCTCTGACCAGAGCTCCGTCGACGTCGAAGCCGACCGCGCGGGCGCCCTTCTTGGCGGCGGTAATGACGATTCTGCCGTCGCCGGAGCCAAGATCGTAAACTACATCGCCTTTTTTTACTCCGGCGAGTTCAAGCATTTTGTCGACGACGTCTTGCGGCGTCGGTACAAACGGGACGATTTTCTTAGATTCAAGGTCCTGAGCGCGAGCAGTGCCGGTGAAAATTCCGGACCGCGCATACTCGGCGGACGAGAGGGTAAACACGATCAGGATTGCAGCCAATGACAATCGATGGAGCGGTTTCATCCTTTATCTCCTCGTTCTGGTAAGCAATGATATCCGGAACAATTAACCATAAAAAAAATCTAGCCGCTACTATATCGCTAAGTAGATCTAAGGCGGGCTCGCGCTCAACGCGCGCATGTCTTTCAAAAAATCGCCAGACTGCCACTGCGGGCCTAGAAAATTGATCCTGCGAATGCCATGGGCGTCGATCAAGGTCGTTAAATTAGTGTGTTGCACCAGGCCACGGCCTCGTCGGATGACCTGAACACCGAATCCTTTCCAGACACTTTTCAGCCGTGAATCGTCGCCGGTTAGGAATGCCCAGTTCTGAAAATCGGCGCCGAATCGCCGTGCATACGCTTTCAGTACTTTCGGTGAATCAATTTCCGGATCAGTGGTAATGCTCACGAGAAATGAATTCACTTGAGTTTGGCTTCGGAGCGCTTGTTGGAGCCGGGCAAATTCTACGGTGAATAGCGGGCAAACGTCGGAGCAGGTGGTATAAATGAAATTGATCGCGACGATTTTGCCCCGCAGTTTGTTCTCCGTGTCAAACGGATTACCTTCTTGATCTATCAAGGTGAAGGGAGAAATTTTCACATTCGAGGTGACCCGGCGGGACCCTTCTGTTTTTGTCTTAGTCGGCTCATGGGCCGCGACGGTGCTCCCAAGCAAACCGGCCGTAAGGACGAGTAGGGTTACGAAACAGCTACTGTTTAGCTTCAAACGCATAGGTGAGCGCCAGATCTTGAAAGTTGTTCCGAACTGTTGGGTCGAGCAGATATGCCATCGAGAACTCTTTCTGGGTTCCGGGTTCCACCACGACGGCGCGCTCGAGGCCGCACTGGATCATCTCCAAATAATCGGCGGCTTGAAACGGTTCGATCACATGGCGCATGGCTAGAACCACGGGTTGGCTGCCGCGGTTCTTGATCGCCAAATTGACCTGAAAAGGCTCTTGGCCGCTTGTGATAATTTCGTTCTGCAAAAGTTTGATCTCAACGTCTGATCTTCCGGCCAAGATCGTATGGACTTTGACCCTGGTTCCGGCGCCCCAATCCTGAAAGATTTTCCATCCATTTCCCTCTCGAATGAGCTCGAATGTCTGGTGTCCCTGAATTCGTGTCAGATTGCCAATTCGCTGGCGCGCCGCCACGGCATCAAGCAAGCGCGCCTGCTCCGCGGTCGAGAGAGAATTGAGCTTCTCTGCATTCCAGTCCCAGACCAGCGATGAAACATCTTCGGGCGCTGGAACAGAGTATTCGACTTTGATTTTTGTCCGGGGCCCGTCCGATGACTCTTCGGTGAGTTTAAGATCCATAAAACCAGCGAGCATCCCAGCGAGCCGAGCCGTAAAGCCGGTATATTCAACTTGCCCTGCAACATAGCTCTTTTCATCGCGAACCGTCCGGTCTGGCCTTGAAAGATGCGCATAGGCGGTTCGATAGTCGCGCGCGTAAGTCGCTTTAAGATAGGACTGGATTACCGCCAGAGGAGCATTCGCCGTGATTTGTTCGCGGCTGCGGTTATGTAAATAAAAGGTCATTAGTGCCGTCGAAGCAAACAGGACCAACACGAGAAGAATCTTGCGCAAGACGATTAGATCCCTGGGCAAGAAAGCTGGGATCATTCTTGGCCGCATTTTTGATCTCATTCGGAACACTCGAGATTCTATTTGACAGAAAATGAAACTCGATCGACGGCGTTCAACTCACTTTGATGATCCTCGGCGACAACGCGTAGTTCCAACACGTGTTTTCCCGGCTTAATCCCGGTGAGCGTCCCTGATTGGCCGTCGAACATTCCCATCAGTTCGCCATCCACGTAGGCATGCACATGATGGCCCCGTTTGCCCTTAGCGAGTTTAAATGTGAGAGGAATTCGATCGTTCTGAAAAATCTGGTCGCTTGCAGGCGACAAAATCTTTACGCTGGCGCCGTCCGCCGGTAATAGCTTAGCGCCTCCGCTGGTTTTTTCTGGTGGAGTGGTATGGAGGTCTTGATGATGATGCTCTGACTGGGCGGCAATGGATTCACCACCCAAAAAAAGATTTGTCATGATCATCGCGCTGGCAATGAGCGCTCTTAACGTAGGGTAAATAGATTGTTGCATTGACATCTCCTTGGGCTTGGCCGTCGGGCGACCCTTGAGAATCCCTGCTTCCGATTTGGAGCCGACGGAATCATCTTCGTATACCGGCATGCGTGAGCGCTGTCGACGCTCGTTCCGCCGTAAGAGGGCCGATAATGATGTCGCGGATGATTCCCTCCCGATCAATAAAAAAGGTCGCCGGCGGGCCAAAGATCCGATAGGACCGCTTGACCGTACTATTCAAGTCCAGTGCGATAGGGAAAATCAGTTTAGACTCTTTTGCGAATTGTGTCACCGCAGAGCGGCTATCCTCAACCGCCACCGCCAAGACGCTATAACCAATTGCGGGCGCCTTGGCCGCTAGATCATTGATAAGCGGCATCTCCTCCCGGCATGGATCGCACCAGCTAGCGAAGAAATTCAGCACCAATGGCTTGCCGCGGAAGGTGCTCAAATCGATCGGTTTTCCGTTCAGTGTTTTTAGTTCAAAGGGCACCGCCGCAGCGCCGATCTCGGGCGCTGAGTTTTGCCTAACGGGGTGAAGGTGCTTTGGTTGTTCAGCCGCGGTTATCAGTGCAGCCGCTAACGATATTTGGCCTAGGGCGAGCAATCTCAGCCAAATTAGTTTCATTTCGTCACCATTGCGTTTCGAAGAACAGCCTTTGATGTTTCGCCGTCGGTTTCAGTCCAGGCGACGTTCAACCGGTTTTTTAAAACCGCCAAGACCGGCCGGCTTGCATTGCCCGGGGCATGACTTACTTGCTCAATAGCGCTCCAGGATTGGCCGTCTGCCGATAACGAGCGCAGGAAAATCTGCGCTCTTTTGTTGCGGTCTAGATTGCTCCAAGCCAGATAGATTGTATCATCGTCGCCCACCGCCAGTGTCGTATAGAGAATTTCCGGAGCCGTATTGGCATGCACCAGCCGGCGGGGCGCGAAAGTGTTGCCTCCATCACTCGAGAGGCTGTAATAAATCCCAGCCTCTTTTTCCGAACGCCCGAGCGTGAACCATGTCACGTGGAGCTTGCCGCGACTGTCCCGTCCGATGCTCGGGCCAGAATGCGGGCACGATGGAACTTGCCAGCCATCGTTGCTGATCAACACCGGCGCGGCGAAGGTTTTGCCGCCATCTATCGACTTGCGCACGACATGATTGCGAATTTGATTATCATCCACTTGACGATCGACTATATAAACCGTCTTGCCACCGTCTGCGAAGGCTAAGCCTAGCTTACAGCACTCGCATAATCCTTGGCCTACCGAGTAGTTACTTGTAAGAGCTTTACCTTCAGGACTCAGCCGCATCATATACAGTTGACGGGGCCTGGGATTGTCGATGCGGCGGTCAATCCAGGCCAGCATTAAGTTGCCATCGGGCGCAAACTCGATGATCGGAAATCGTGCCGTGTCTTTAATCTCATTCACAGTGCGGGCGTCTGTAAAAGCGCCTCTGCCGTTTTCTAT